>CAYUNA010000233.1:0-6937 GCA_964445895.1 uncultured Saprospiraceae bacterium
CCTTACTGCTAACCAATTTTCAAAAAACATAAAATTCTTAGAGTATGCGAATTTGCTTTTTACTTTCACTATTTACTTTATTCTTTTCAACTCAAATATTCGCCCAACTTGATTGTTGTTCTGCGGATGCGATTCCAAATGGAAATCCAATTACCATTATTTCCAGTGACGAGAATGGAACACCTGAAACGTTGTCTTCCTGCTCTTGTTTGGCTGGAAATGAACACGATTCTCATTGGCTTGTATTTGAAGCTCAGACCAGTGGTACATTTGAAATGATGATTACACCTGCCGGGTTAGCAGGTGATTTTGATTTTGGATTATTTGGTAATGAATGTCCCTGTGGAGGAGGAACTACCGTAGTGTCCTGTGACTATACAGGTCCAATTACACCTCCTGGCCCGTTTGTACCCACTGGAATATCTTCTACGCCAATGGCAACATTCGGTGTGCCCGGGGCAACGGAATGGCGGCCAACAGTGAATGTAGTTGCAGGAACAACTTACTACATCATCGCTGATAATATTACTAACAATGGTGTAGGGTTTACGATAGAGTTTGCGGGTACAGCTACGATTGGTCCACCGCCGAATGTTGGCGGCATACCATTGGGGCCAATTTCTGGGTCAACAGCAACTTGTCCTGGAGCTAATGAAGGATATTCTATAACACCATTGCCAGGCATTAGTGAGTACAATTGGACATTAGATGGAGTAGCCGCGAACGTGACTGTGCAAGGCGATGCTTCGGTGACTTTGGATTGGCCTTTTGAAGGTACTTATCAGCTATGTGTGAGTGGTCAGGAAGGTTGTTTGGAGACGGATGAAGTTTGTATAACGGTAGATGTGACGCCAATTCCTGAAGGCTTGATAACTGGCAGTGCGTGTATCGGAGATGATTATTTAGCACCTGATGGAAACAATTATTCTGCCCCTGGAACGTATGATTTAGTATTTAATTCTTATCAGGGTTGTGATAGTATAGTGGTCTTGCAGTTAGATGCCAATCAAGCAACTTTTAATGATATTTCTGGCGAAGCTTGCCCAGGAGAATGTTTTACTTTAAACGGAGTAGATTATTGTGAGTCAGGATTTTGGGAAATTATTTATCCTAGCGCAAACTTTATGGGATGTGACAGTTTTGATTATTTGGATGTGACTATTCCAGCCTATTTTGCGGACTATGCACCGAATCCTCCCAATATGATTGATTGCAATACTGACCATGTTTTTGTTGACGGAAGTCCTTCATTTGTTGGAGATAATCCAACGTACGAATGGACGGATAGCGACGGAAACATCGTAAGCAGTACTTCTACTTTTCAAGCATTTGAAGGTGGTGATTATACCTTGACCGTCTTTAGTGAATTAGCAGGTAGTATTTGTGAGGTTTCTACGATGGTGACTATCGAGGCAGAAGCCGACCTTCCCGATGTGAGTGCAACGGGTGGCGATATTGACTGTAATAATAGTATGATTGCTTTATCGGGTAATTCTAATACCTCAGGCGTATCCTATTCATGGACAGGACCAAATGGTTTTACTTCTAATGACCAAAATCCAGAAGTCGCTGACATTGGAACTTATACTTTAACCGTTTCTACAGGCAGTGGATGTTCTGCCGAAGCAATGGCAGAAGTGACTGGAGATATTACTGAACCAGACGTTACTGCAGATGGTGGTGATATTAATTGTGACAACCCAATGGCGACACTTACTGGGAATTCCAATACATCCGGAGTTACTTATAATTGGACGGGCCCGAATGGCTTTACTTCTACCAATCAAAATCCGGAAGTCGCTGAAGAAGGAAGTTACACCTTGACAGTTACCGCTGCCAATGGCTGTACTGCCGAAGCTACTGCACAGGTCATTGGTGATAATACGATGCCGGATGTTTCCGCAATGGGCGCAATTTTGGATTGTTCTGGAAATGATGTGACCCTTACGGGAAATTCTAATACAGCAAATATTACCTACAATTGGTCAGGACCTGGCGGTTTTAATTCAAATGACCAAAATCCCGATGTTTCGGAAGTTGGATTTTATACATTAACGGTTACTGCCCAGAATGGTTGTACAGCTGAAGAAACGATAGAAGTAGAAGCCGATATGGACCTACCAGAAGCTTCTGCTGTCGGCGGTGGTGTCGATTGTTTGAACAGCGATGTGATGTTGAATGGTAGTTCTAGTACACCAAATGTAACTTACGCATGGACAGGGCCAAACGGATTTACCTCAACCAATCAAACTCCGACGGTTTCAGAGGCAGGAGATTATATCTTAACGGTTTCGAGTGCCAATGGCTGTTCCGCAACAGCAACCGCAGTTGTTACGAATGATTCAGCAACTCCGGATATCACGGTTTCGAGTTCAGACATTGATTGTATGACGCCAACTTCGACGCTTTCTGGTAATTCAACAGCAGCGGGTGTGACGTATGCGTGGACAGGGCCAAACGGTTTTAACTCTACCAATCAATTTCCAGTTGTTTCCGACCAGGGAGATTATACCTTAACGATTACTGCCGGTAACGGATGTACAGCCACTGATATGGTAACCGTAATGGCTGATCAAACTATGCCAGACATCTCCGTAGCGGGTGGTGATATTGATTGTAATAGTACAACGATTGCCCTTACGGGAAATTCAGCAACTCCTGACGTGACTTATTCATGGACTGGACCAAATGGTTTTACCTCAACGGAAGCCTCTCCTGTAGTTTCTGAAATGGGAGATTATATTTTGACTGTAACGGCGATGAACGGTTGTACTTCAGAAGAAATGGCACAGGTTGCCAGCAACTTCACTATACCAGATATTAGTACAGCAGGAGGCACTATTGATTGTAATAACATGATAATTGCCATTACTGGAAACTCCAATACGGCGGACGTCAATTACTCGTGGACTGGCCCGAATGGTTTTACTTCGACCGATGCGTCTCCGATGGTCTCTGAAATTGGGAATTACGATTTAATCATCACAGGTTCAAATGGCTGTACGGCTACTGAATCCGTCATGGTTGATGCCAATACTGCCATTCCAGATGTATCTGCTGCCGGCGGAATGGTCGATTGTGACAATACGACCTTAGCATTGCAAGGTGGTTCTGCCACAATGGGAGTCACCTATGCATGGACAGGACCAAACGGCTTTACGTCAACCGAGGCTACTCCAACCGCCTCCGATGCAGGTGATTATACCTTAACTGTGACGGCTGCCAATGGTTGTACGGCTTCCGCAATGGCATCTATTATGCAAAATGCAGACATCCCAAGTGTCGCTGCAACGGGTGGTACCATTGATTGTAATATACCGATGATTGGCTTGACGGCAACCTCTTCCGATCCTACGGTAACTTATATGTGGACAGGACCAAATAGTTTTACTTCTGACCAACAAAACCCAGATATTGATGCACCAGGTGATTATACCATTATTGTCACTGCTGATAATGGTTGTACTGCCCAGGCTGTTGCTACGGTAGCCGAAGATATCGCAATGCCTGATGTTTCTGCGACGGGCGCAATTTTGACTTGTACCGCCACTTCTGTCATGATTACTGGTGGCTCCAATACCGCTAATGTATCGTATGAATGGAGTGGACCAGGTGGCTATACTTCCCCTGATCAAAATCCAAACGTTACAGAATCAGGTGATTATACTTTAACCGTTACCGGAATGAATGGCTGTACGGCTGCTTCGACGATAGAAGTGGAACAAGATGCTGACTTACCAGAAGCAATTGCCGTAGGAGCGACGATTGATTGTAATGTGTCTCAAGTTCAAATTGAAGGCTCGTCTATGAGTCCGAATGTTACCTTTGAATGGACTGGCCCCAATGGCTTTACTTCTAACGATTTGATGCCGATGGTTACTGTGCCAGGGCAATATACTTTGACCGTAACTTCTCAAAGCGATTGTTCTTCTACAGCAACGGCTTTAGTCGCAGAAGATACAGATGCACCAACAGTGAATGTTCCTTTGACAACACTGACTTGTATTGTACCACAAGCAAACATAGAAACCACAACAATGGATTCTATCATTAATTATTCGTGGACAGGCCCCAATGGCTTTACCTCGGCGGATGCTAATCCATTAGTGACTGAAGCAGGAATGTATGATGTTGTGCTGACTGGTGCGAATGGTTGTGACAATACCGTCATGGTTAATGTTTCATCTGATATGGATTTACCAGACATTGCTACCCAGGGTGGCTTATTGACTTGTAATGACCAAATGATTGCTTTATCCGGAAGTTCAACAACCATGAATGTTGACTACTCCTGGACTGGACCCAATGGTTTTACTTCAACAGATGAGAATCCAGAGGTAACCGAACAAGGTGATTATACTTTAATTATTACTGCCGATAATGGTTGTACCGCTTCCTCAATGGCAATTGTCAATGAAGACATAGCTGCACCAGATATTCAGGCGATTGGAGGCGAGATTGATTGTGCTAATACGATGATTAATCTCGAAGGAACGTCTGCAGATGGTATTGCGTTTAGTTGGGTTGGTCCAAATAGTTTTACCTCAATGAATGCTAATCCACAAGTTGCGGAGGGTGGTGATTATATTTTAACAGTCACTGCTGCCAATGGTTGTACTAGCGAAATGATGGCAACAGTGAGCGAAGATTTAGCCCAGCCAGATATTGCTGCAATGGGAGGCGAATTGACCTGTTTAGAAAATGAAATTAACCTCGAAGGAACTTCCACCACGCCAAATGTAACCTATGGATGGACAGGGCCAAGCGGTTTTACTTCCGCGGACCCAATGCCGTTAATCAACGAAGCTGGCGATTATACTTTAACGATAACTGGCGACAATAGCTGTACCAGTACCCAACAAATTACAGTAAGTTCAGATATGGATTTACCTGATGTTTCTGCTGTTGGAGGAATATTGGATTGTGCTGACCCGAATGTTGATTTAGCAGGTGGCTCTAACACACCAAATGTTACGTACTCATGGGAAGGCCCAGGCGGCGTCATATATAACGAACAAAACCCGCAAGTCACTGTCGCGGGTGACTATACTTTGACGGTGCTTTCCGCAAATGGCTGTTCCGCTACCGCAATGGCAACCGTTGACCAGGATGCAGATGTACCAGATGTATCTGCGATTGGTGGTACGATTGACTGTAATTTTTCCGAAATTAATATTGAAGGAATTTCCACAACGCCAGGAGTTACTTTCGCATGGACGGGGCCTAATGGTTTTTCTTCAACCGAAGAAATGCCTTTGGTTGATGCTGACGGAAATTATTCCGTTATTGTCACATCGACGAATGGCTGTACAGCTGAAGCAATCGCTGTCGTCAATGCTGATTTGGCGACACCCGATGCAATGGGAACTGGGGGAGTCATCACTTGTGCTAATCCATCTGCCACGCTCACAGCTTCCTCTGATACACCGGGAGCAACATTCTTCTGGGTGGGTCAAGGCGGATTCACCTCCAACGAACAAATGGTTGAGGTAACCGAAGCGGGCAACTACGGTTTAATCGTCACTGCACCAAATGGTTGTACAACCGCTTTCAATAATGTGATGATTACACAAGATGCAGATGTGCCAGAAGCGAGTGTAATGGATGGAAGTATTGATTGTATCACCACGGAAGTAGAGTTGACCGCAATGACCAATCAAACGGATATTACTTATGAATGGACAGGACCAAATGGGTTTATTTCTGATATGGAAAATCCAACGGTGTCTGAGCCTGGTACTTATACCTTAGTGATTACGGCGATGAATGACTGTTCGGCGACGGCTTCGGCTATTGTAATTGAAAATGTTGACTTACCAGCGATTGAAATTGCCGCAGCAGATGAATTTAATTGTATCACAGATGAAATTTCATTAGATGCCAATAACTCTGCTTCAGGTAGCGATTTTAACATTACCTGGACGACCGCTGATGGAAATATCATTGCAGGTGGCAATACCCTTTCACCAACAATTGACGAGTCGGGTGTTTATATTTTAGAAATATTAAATACGGCTAATGGTTGTTCTTCTACAGAATCTGTCACAGTAACAGAAAGCACAGATGTACCTTCAGATGCAGCAATTGTAGAAACGAATCCAACGTGTTTTGGAGACGCAGATGGACAGATTTTTATTGAATCTGTCGAAGGAGGAACTCCGCCATATACTTATTCACTAAACGGTGGAAACTTTAGTTCTGCTGCTCAATTTAACTTTCTGACTGGTGGAAATTACGATCTGGTCATTCAAGACGGCGTTGGTTGTGAATATGAAACCAGTCTGAACTTAATTGAACCGGAACAATTAGAAGTAAATCTAACACTTTCAGGCGCAAATACAGAAAATGCAGTGCCGTTAGGAGAGGGCGTTGGATTAGATGCAGAAGTATTTGGCGCGTCTGAGTTTGACTTGGTAGATGTTATTTGGAATACTTTAGAAGGCTTTGTTGACGACTGTGACAGTTGTTTGACTCAGCAAGTTATTCCAATTTTTTCAACCAATTATAACATTACCGTTGTTGATGAAAATGGCTGTACCGCAACCGACGAAGTACAATTAATCGTTGACCGCACGCGTCCTGTTTTTGTGCCCAATGTTTTTTCACCAAATAATGACGGAATCAACGATGTCGTAATGGTTTATGGAGGTGCAAGTGTCGCACGGGTGAAATCCTTTGTAGTTTTCAATCGTTGGGGAGAAGTCGTATATGAAGTCTATGGATTCCAACCAAATGATGAAAATTTTGGCTGGAACGGTTTGTACAGAGATAAAGTTTTAGACTCAGGAGTCTTCGTTTACTATGCAGAAGTTGAGTTTTTGGATGGAGAAGCGGAGATTTTTAAAGGAGATATTTCTTTGTTGAGGTAGTGTAAATTAGTACAGAAGGGTTTTCTCATAAAAAATAAATTGGACTGGATTGGCGCGGAGCGACTTAG
>CAYUNA010000234.1:0-6934 GCA_964445895.1 uncultured Saprospiraceae bacterium
TATCCAATTATTGAGTAAATCAACTTATCATAATTAACTTGACTTACTACTAAGGGAGTTTGTAAAGAATAATCTATCCACTCTGACTCGTTGCCTCCACAAGGTCAGGACATGCCTTTTTCCATTTAAGAAACTACTTCGCCATAATAAGTACCTAATTTATTACAAACTCCCTAAGCCCAAAAATCAGCTTTTTCATCTTCTGAAGTCGAAATGACAAGAGAAAGCTCCCGTCGAAACTTCTCTTGTCGGGAAACTCAGAACATACATGAACTTTGATTAAGCAGGATTGTGAAGAATATGGGACAAGAGTGGGACAAATTCAGCACTTTTATATGCTTGATAATCAATTAGTTAAATACAAAGTGTCTCACTTGTCCCAGATAGACACTACTATTGAAATAGTTTTGTCTTTACTTTTCTGCTATCGTTTAAAATGAGTGGGACAATTGGGACAGTGCATAGTAATCCATTGATTTACAAGGCTTTAAAGTCTGTATTATTGTCCCACTTTTAACAGCAGCTTATTCGTTTGTCTCATTAGTCGTTGTATCAATAGGTCAAAAATGAATAGGTAGCGGATACCTTTATATATAGTCCCAAAGAATACTAACTTCTCTTTTGAAGTAGATTATTTATAACAGACTCCATTATTGAATCGTTTTCACTGATGCATTTTAACATTCAAATTCTTCCTCCTTTTTGATGAAGTCTGCTCGATGAAACACAAACGGTCGCCCCTTGAATTTAATGGTACGTTTTTTCAAAGATTCTTGACCCTGTTGATTGATGTCTCGCTCCCAACGGTAATATTCGGAGCGGATTTGCTTTAGGACTCCTGTGGCGTTTCGCAACTGGTCCACCATCAAATAATCTTTGAGGATTTCCCGAAGCCGAAACAAGTCGGCTTTGTTGTTGAAAAACTCCAGATTGATGGCTTTTAAAGGCAATTTAATTTCCTTTTGACCAAAGTCCAAAAACATCATCTTAATCTTTTCTCGCAGATTCTTGACATCTGTCGGTTCATTGATTCGGACGACTTCGTGAAAAGTTGAAGTTAGGATGAGTTTGGCAGCAAAATGCATTCTACTAATTCGAGGCGTCTTCAGCGTTCGGTTTTTGATGAAATGCAAAAAGGCGGGAATTTCCTGTTCGAGTATTGTTCCCAACCTCGGATTGATTTTATCAGGCAATGGGACTTGGCGAATCCAGTATCGTTCATCGTGTTTATTCAGATTAATCATCCTCTTGTTATTGGAGTATAATTGAAATTTTCCGAAGAACTCTGATTGATATTGGTTGACCCCTTTAGCGTTGGCCGTTGCTTTATTACTCGTAGATTTAGCTTTAATCATTTCAGAATCAAACTTTCGTTCTAGGAGCGTTTCCTCGCAATAAATGAGCAGTTTTTTGACCCAATGCGCGTTGAAATCAGATTTCAAATCATTGTTGGTAACGTTGATGGCATTTTCACCAAGTATTGCTGATTGCCAATTACCGAAAGTACTTTTACCCGTGTTGTTTTCGGGAGAATAGAGAATCAATACGGGCAACGGGTGATACGGTTCAGTCAGCATTATTTGCAGATAATCCAATCCTAATTCGTAATTCTTATAAGATTGTCTGTTATGTGAAACGACGTGGTCGCCAAAAATATGTTTGATAAATTCCAGCGTATTGGAGCAGTCGCCCTCGATAGGCACATGAGGTAAGGGGCGGTAACTATTGAAAAAATCGCCATGCACCGCTTGATAATTAAAGTGGCTTGGAATGTTGCAAAAACCTTTGTAGAATTTGAGGTGCTTTTGGAAATTCTTTCCATAGACATCCATCAGTATGTGCTTTTTGATGACCTGCAACTCCCGACGGGTTTTCCCATTGGAGATGGGGACAAATACTTCCTGATAGAAATTATTGCCTATCCACTTAATTTCCTCGGTCCAACCTGGAGAAACCAGTTTCAATTTCGATTTTTTCTCATTCCATGCCCAACAGTCTTTTTGAAATTTGAAGCGATTATTTTGGATAGCCGAATGATGGAAATGGAAAAAAGCATGGACATCATGTAACTTAAAATAATGGAATAGGGTAGTGGAGGACTCGGTGATGTCCATTTTGTGAAAGAAAAACTGTTGTTTCGAATCTGTGGCAAGCAGTTCTTCCGCTACTTTTGTGACGTTGCCCATTTTTTTACCTTCTGTCAAAATGTCATCCAGTCCCTTTGGTAAAGAGGGAAAAGAGTTTGGTTTTACATGGAAAAATTGAATGTCGAGCGGTTCACGGTCTTCTGGTAATTTAATCTTCAAAAGTAATGTTCTGATACTTCTTACTGCGTTGAAAAAACCTCTGGGTCGTTTGGTGATTTCCTCCAATTCGCCCAGATGTTTTTTGCTAATGTTTAAGCAATCACCATCCCAAAGAATGACGACTCGTTGGACCTGACATTGTAGAATCAGTCGGATAATATCGTGATGTAAAGCCTTCGTTTCCGAATCGCGATAATGGGTAATGGATGTCAGACCGACGGTGTAAATTCCAAAAAGACAAGCTTTCCAAGCTTTGAACGCACCTTCCGTCAGGTACAAAGTATGAATCGGCGTTTTCTTTTTCCAGGCTTGAATGATGAGTGGGGGATGGAAAGGAAAAATACCCTGTCCGCGCGGAAGTACATACTTCATATCACCTGTTGGAAACTGCAAGCGTATCTGCTGATAGCTATGGGGCTTTTTAAGATACGCATTTAATTTTCCTCGCCCCTTTTTGTAATACATAATGCGTTGACAGTCGAGGTCATAGAAGTTGATGCAGATGTTGCCTTTGTTGTCTTCCTCGAAGATAGGCATTTCAATAACGGAGGGGACAGGAAATTCCGCTTCGGGATTAGCCAACGAAATCTTATTGTTAAGTGGCGTAACGCCGAGAGCATCCATGCGAGTTTGAAAAAACATACCAGGAGACTTCTTTTTCGGTTTTTTATTGTTTTTACTCATGTTGTTTAATTTTTGCTGTCTGCGAATCTTCAAATTTTCACAATAAACGAACAGATTGAACAAGGTTCAATTAAATGATAAAAGGATGTTGGGCAATGCTGGAATGAATATCAATCAGTCATTGGCATTTGTGATTTTTTGGAGACTTTACCAATAATAAAACTCAGGCACAAATAGATTATTCTGCTATTCATCACCAATTGTTGAGTGAAGTATAGCAATTGATTATCCTATTGCATTTCAAAACAAAACTAAATCGAATACTCCCTTCTACGGAATTCAATTGTATCATTTTGTAGACAAGAAATGAGTAAATATTATTAAAAGAAAGGAAGTCCCAGCAACTATGGAGGTTGCCATTCAGACCATAGAAATTGGCCTAAAAGTTTGGGCAAAGCGGTATTATTTCGCATCTTTGCAAAGTTACATTAGGCTTTATACGGTAATCATGTCACTGAAGACGTACAAAGTCTAAATAGTTAATAATGCCCTGATTGGTAGCGCAAACTGCCATCAGGGTTTTTTATTTTAGGAAAATCGTAACCAAAAACTACATTGCAATGAGTAATTTAAAGATTATCAACTTTCTTGAATTAGCTTGCTTAAAAATGAAAGATTTTATTTAATGAAATAGGACACCAACAAATCATAGCACGACTAATTAAATTACAGTGGTTGGTGCTGAAAAATGAAAGGGATGTGCGCCGTGTTTAATCTGATTCTTCAATACTTTTTCGCTTGAGACTTTGCTTCCAATTCGTTTTTAGCACCCATATAAGTGCAGTCTTCAATAATAAAATTGAAAACGTGGTTTTTTTAAAATTCTACTGTATGTTCTGTTATTTTGTGTCTTGCATTTATTTGCCAATATATGTTATTATCATTCTGAAACTTGCTCTCGAAGTACTGACAAACATAGAAAATTTTCGACTACATAATGTTGTTAAAAAACTTTCTATACTGCGAATGTAATAACAAAAACTAGGAAACCAAATTTTAACCCTTAAAAATTTGCAAAATAGCAGTCAATTCACAAATAATGTGTGGATATTCAATAATAATCAGCATTTTTCTATAAAAAAATTGGTTTGTTTTTTTGGCTTTTCTGTCAGTAAAGAATAAAAAGGGCGTGAATCAAAAAAAAATTCTGGCCGAACACACCCTGAAATATTATTTTTTAGACGTAGCAAAAACCATATTTTTCTTAAAAAATTTAGGCTTTTGCTCTGTTTTTAGCATTTAAATTTGCTTGCTATGGATTGTTTAGGGAACAGGAAAATAATTGGCAGTTAAATTGAAATTATCAGGAGGTCGAAAATTGAAAATTTTCGACCTCCAATAATAAGAATGCGCGTTGCCTAACGCAAAAATTCAGGATACAGCCCCATTAATTTAAGGAGTATAACATTCAATTTCCATTTCTGCAACCAATTGCTCATAATTATACAAATAGTCAGCTGCTTTTATCGTGTCCCACAAATGCACTTCACAAATTTTCTGATCAATTGAAATATAGCAGTCAAGGCTGCCTCCATAATCATCAAAACTTATCGTCGCTTGCTCTGCAAACAATACGTTTTCGGAATAAAACCAAATTATCCAGGGGAGTTGATGGGTGGCTACCTTTACGGAAATAAACGCATCTTGCATTGGTTCTTTCTGAATGTGGTAGGGGACAGTCTGAACCAAGTTGCCAAAAGGTACGGGTTCAAAATCTACGGTGATGGTTTCGAGGCAGTTGGAAAGTTGGCTTGACGAGCCACCAGCACCTAAAGGGGATTTCTGCCCGCTGGTATCAGGGGCTGATTCGAATAACCAATCTTCATCATCTTGAATATTGGGGTGATGGATTGGAAACTCGTGGAATTCGATGGCAGCTGGTGGCAGGTCATTTTGCCGCTGACAGCCCATGATAAAATTGACCATAAAAAGGGTGTAAACACTAATAAAATATTTCATAACACAAATGAATTTTAGACCCAAAAATATTGGGTTGTTAATGAAAAAAATAGTAACTTTAAGCTCTTGATTCTCAGTTGTTTAATTATTTCCGAGCTATCGGAAATTGCTATTTTTTGTGTTATGAAAAGTCGATGCTTAGCTGGTATCGACTTTTTCTTTTTGCCCCTATTTGATGCGGGTGAAGTTCCTTCCATTATGGTCGAAGTTCCCTCCACTATGGTCGGGATGACAATCAATTGAAGCATCTAAAAAAAGCGGCTCGACCTGTAGGAATTTGCTGTGGACGAATCCAGATGATGACTTCGCAATTGGGTGTTTCGTCGCTGCGAATGACGAAAAAGGTATCGACAAAAAACATCAAATTGATGTGGAATAGACCTGCTTGGTCGAATGTCCACGTTTGCCATTTTGGGCAGATGTTGTTTTCCAATAGCTGTCCTTGGTGGATGTAGTATTGGGTGATTTGTAATCCAGATTTTGGCAGATGTTTCAAATGTTCTGCAATGGTGATGGGGTAGAGTCCGTTGGGGAAAATAGAATGGGGTAGTATGTCTATTTCGTCAAGATTGACGTTGAAACTTAAACAACCTATTCTGGTACAGCAATTCATTGGTAGTGCTTGCGAGAAATCAGGTAGGTCGGTGGCATCGACGATTCGAATGAAAGAAGATTTTGGTTTAGCAATGTCTGCTTGCGCGGAAGCGGTGATGACAAATCCTAAAAAATGGAAAAAGACAAATAAGGTCCGGAAATGAATGAAAAATCTCATAACACGATAGTTTTTATTAAAAAAAATGATTAACTTTATGCTGATAAAGTTTCCCAACTATTGTGTTGTTTCCGGGAGGTTTTGATTTATACTATTTGTCTTATGATTGAGCTGGCGCGGGGTGCGCTGGCTTTTTTTGTGTTTAAAAATTCATTACAGATTACCTTAATTCCGGTTGGGCTGAATGTACAGGGTGTCCATCATGGCGTGTTGTAATCCTTTTAGTTTTTCTTCGGTGGCTGCAAATTTGATGATGACCTGTGTATCGACTTCGGTGATTTCAGCCGTCAGTAATTCCAAATCAAAAAATGCTTTGAGTCCGTTGATGAAGCCTTCGGCGATGGTTTGGCTAATCTTGATTTCGCAGTGAGATAACTGGCTTGGGTCGTTGGGATAAGTGAAGGACGCGGTATTGTTGCTCATGATGGTTAATTCAATGTTTGCAAAAGCTTAGTTCGGTTGCGCCGCATCGAGGACAGCGCGGCGTTGCTTCCTGCAAATCTAATAATTTGGGGGCAGATGCTTGGGGTAATTGTTGCCTGATTTTTTGCCAGCGGTTTTTGAGTACTCGTCTGGCATTTATCGGACTTGGGGCATCGAGGTGAAGAATGAGGTGCCGGGCATTGGTGATTTGGGTGTTACCATAGTTGGTGATGAGATGAATGGTTTCGTTGAAATGGATGGTGGCTTGATAGGTCATAGCATTGGATTTAATTTTTGATAATGAGTGAATTTGAGGTGGTAAGATAAGGAGAAAATGGGATTTTTGGAAATATTTTACAAGGTATTTACGTCTGGTAGTATTTTGCTCTTTTTGTATTAAAAGTGCATAGGGTGGGGGAGATATTGGAAATTAAAGGGGTATCAAGTCAGGAACGTTCCTCCCTGCCTTGATACCCCTGATGCACCGAAATCAAGTGCCTTTTCAATGCTTCAAAAATGTGTTGAATCACCCTGACAGTTACCGCATTTCAAGTTTGCTTATATCTTTGAGTATCTGACATCATCCTATCGCCCCAAGGGACGAGCGTTCGATTATCTGGAAAAGATTGCAGGCGTTCGCACTCAATCGGTGTAGGCATTCTGACGGCTAAAGAGCGTTCGCCGTATCAACCTTCCTTTTGTACGATTATGAAATTTACTGGACGAATCGCGCCTGTTAGGCATGGAGACTTCTTGCTTTTGGCGGCAACATATTGGGCAGTATCTTTAT
>CAYUNA010000235.1:0-6907 GCA_964445895.1 uncultured Saprospiraceae bacterium
GCAAACCGTTTTGCTTCCTTAAAATCCCTTTGTGAAAAATATAAAGAGCCTTACTTTACACAGTATGAAGGAACAAGAAAAAATAAATACCGTTCCTAATATTCTATAAGAATGGACAAAATAACTCTTTTTATTTGACTTATTTAAACCTAAATTTTTAACAATTTTAAAAAAAACTACCCATTTATCGGCTTTTTTCGTCCATTTATCGGAAAATAAGTAGTTTGTAGGTACTATGTGTTGCATAGTACCTACAAACGATATATATTTGCACCATGAGTTCAGAAAAATTAGACATAGAAAAAGAATTGGAAAAGAAAAAGACACAAATCCGGCGAGGCGTCTTGGAGTTGTGCGTTCTTTCTATTATTTCTGAAGAAGAAGTTTATCCATCGGATATTGTAAAGAAATTAAAAAATTCAGAATTAATAATTAAGGAAGGGACACTTTATCCACTTCTAATGCGGCTGAAAAATGCTGGTTTGCTTCATTACAATTGGCGCGAATCCAAATCAGGTCCGCCACGCAAGTATTATCACATCACCGATACGGGACGCGAATTTTTAGATGGACTGCTCGATACCTGGCACAATCTGGTACAAGCCGTCAACAACTCCACCCAAAACCTGACAAACAAAAAAGAATAGATGTGTGATTACTCCTGTAAGTTCAGGAGTCGAAGTCATCCATTTATTAACAATTTTCCGATGATGTTCAATCCGCAATAGAGGATTCGCAATTCGGAACGATAATCACCTTTTACAATGAATAAAATACTAAACATCAATCTTGGAGGCTATCCATTTACTATCGACGACGATGCGTATGAGCATTTGAGTGAGTATTTGAATACCATTCATAACCATTTTCAGGATTCGGAGGGCTATGAGGAAATCACCGCAGATATTGAGGCGCGGATGGCAGAATTGTTTCAAGAAACGACTGAAAATCGTCCGATTGTAACCTTGCAAGCCGTTAAAGATGCCATTGCAATTATGGGAACGCCAGAAGAATTTGGCGCAGAAGCAGTGGCAGATGAACCAATGACTAAGAAGACCAAAACTAAGCGTACCACAAACAAATCAGGAATTAAGACGGGTAAGCGATTGTTTCGAAATCCAGACGATGAAGTGGTTGGTGGAGTAGCGTCAGGAGTGGCAGCATATCTGGGGATTCAGGAGCCGTTGTGGGTGCGATTGGGCTTTTTGGTTATCGCATTCGGAATGGGTTTTGGCGTTTTATTTTACATCGTATTATGGGCAATTTTACCAAAAGCAGAAAGCGCGAGTGACCGATTGGCAATGCGAGGTGAACCGATTAATGTGGACAATATCGGTAAAATAATCGAGGAAGAAATTGACATTTTTACAGAAAAAATGACTGGCTTGGGTGATGATTTGAAGGATGAATTTGATACTAAAAAAAAAAGTTTCACAAGCAGTGGAACAACCGGAACCGCGCGTGAAGCCGTCGGGTCAGTTAAACTCGCCGTTACCTCGGGGCTTCGTGTTTTAGGGAAGACGATTAAGTTGGTTGTCAAGACTATTTTGAATATTTGGAAACCGATATTTTTCATTGTTGGCGTAGGGCTTATTATTGCCTTTGCTGTGGGGTGGATTGCGTCGTTGATTGGTATATTTTTAGGGTTTCCGTTCTTGAATTTTATACTACACGGCAATTCTGCTTTCAACGCATCTATCGTGAGTATGAATATCCTTTTTGTCATAGGAATTCCTTTGGTCGCGATGATTTTGCTGGTGTTGCGGATTTTTATGGGCTCTCATATTAAGCCGGTGTGGAAGACGGGATTGTGGGCGTTTTTTGCCGCTAATTTGTTGTGTTTGTTTGTGAATGCGATGTTTACAGTCAAAGATTTTGAACACAGTAACGAGATAAATCAAGTGACGCGAGCGGGCTTTGTAGAAGGAGATACGTTGTCGATTGATTTTTTATCCAATCCTTACGACGATGCCTGGGTCACGTTTGATGAGTTTAAAATTTCGGGTAATAAATTGATTAACGAAGACATTTATTTATACATTGAAAAATCAGATAACGAAGATTTTAAATTAGAACAACGCACTTTTTCCAGAGGCAAATCTCGTGAATTGGCAACTGAATTGGCAAATTCTATTGAGTATGATTTTGAAATAAAAGACGACCAGTTAATTTTTCCTGCGCATTTTGCCATTGAGCAACCGACTAAATACCGAGCGCAGAAAATTAATTTTTATCTAAAAGTTCCGGAAGGGAAATACATCAAATTCAAACACAGCACCAACGAGGCTATCCGAAAAATGGAAGTCGATGCGAGTAAAGACCATCCTGATTATGGGCGATATGCACATTGGTGGCATGAGGAAAATGATAGGGAACAAATTTGGAAGATGGAAGAAAATGGTCTTATTTGCCCTGATTATTTAACTCAAAACAAGTCGGACAGTACTTATGATTTTAAAAATTTCAAGGTGTTGACCGTAGAAGGTGCGATGAAAGTAACGGTTGAAAAAGGCGATGAATTTGCAATTCGATTGGAAGGTCGAAACAAGAATGTAAAGAATGTGGAGGTCACTCAATTTGGTGAAACGGTGGATTTTCAATACAATAGAGATAGACATCATGACCATAATGGAAATGGGGTTCACTTGTTTGTAACGATGCCTTATTTGAAAAAGCTGGCAGTGGAAAACACGAAAGATGTGCGGGTGCAAGGCTTTGTACAAGATGCGATGACGATTTCTTCCGAAATGAGAGACAATCAAATTAAAGCATTTGTGGAGGTCGAAAATTTGACTATAAAACAAATTAAATACCACAAATTAGACCTGCGAGGCAAGGGCAAATATTTGAATTTGTCGATGGACGAAAATGCGGATATTGATGCAGAGCATTACACCGTTAGCGTGGCAGATGTGAAAGCAGTGAATCGAAATGGACTGAAATTGATGGTGACGGATACCTTGCGCAAGCATGTGAGTCCAGGCAGTGATTTAATTTTAGATGGCAATCCTTTGGTAATTGATTTACGTGATGAAAATCGCGACTAAATTGTACCACAATATATTTTTAACAGCAGTATTTTCAGCAGGCAGTTTGACGCGACTCAGACTGCCTGCTTTTTTTTAGTCTGAATATTTCGGCACGCGTTTGGTCAGAAGATTTTTGCTACAACTTCTTATTGCTATTCATGTTGAGTGCCGCGTAAAGTAAGTTTCTTTTAACTATCAGAAGCGAGAAAATCGCAAGATTTTCGAGCTTCAAAAAACTCAAGAATGTTATAAGCTGATGTTACGCAAAGCCATCATTTTTATGTATTCAAATGCGGCGCAAATAAATTTCAACTCTTGCTAACATTTCGTTGTGCGCCTGTGGGATTCTAAAGAGGGAAGAAATTTTTTTTAAATTTCTTCCCTCTTTAAAATCCCGTCGTGGCGGCTTCGATATTGACAGAAGTTGTGATGATTTTCGCCACGAAACATCCAGAGTGCGTAACATCAGTTATAAGTTATTTTTTTAAACAATCCTTAGCGATTTATTAAACTATTCCTCTTCTTATCGGTTGGTATTGAGTCAAAATCACCCCTCCAATTATACAACAATACACTAATTATACCAGCACATGAAAGTCCACATCATCACCATTGGCGACGAAATTCTTATCGGTCAAATCATCGACTCTAACTCTGCTTGGATGGCTCAACAACTTAACCTCATTGGTGCAAATATTGAGCAAATAACCAGCATTAGCGATACCAACGAAGCGATTAAAAATGCCATGAAAATCGCAAGCGAAACCGCCGATATTGTCTTGATGACTGGTGGACTTGGACCGACTAAAGACGACATTACAAAAAAATCAATGGCGGAATATTTTGGAGCAAAAATGATTTTTGATGAACCAACTTGGGAGCGCATCGAAGGCTTGTTTCAAAAATGGGGACGCAGCACTACACCTGCCCACCGCGAGCAATGTTTCATGCCTGATAATGCTTTGATTTTAAAAAATAAGATGGGGACTGCCCCTGGAATGTGGTTTGAGTTTGACAATACCGTCTTCGTGTCGATGCCTGGCGTGCCTTATGAAATGAAGTATTTGATGGAATTTGAGGTGTTGCCAAAATTGAAAACGACTTTTAAACGTAAGCCAATTGCGCACCGAACAATTTTGACAGTCGGAGAGGGCGAATCACGGATTGCGGCGCGGGTTGAGTCAATCGAAAGCAATTTGCCGGATTATATAAAGTTGGCTTTTTTACCCAATTTGGGGAATGTGCGCCTACGTTTGTCAGGGACGCATGAGGACGAAGCATTTTTAAATCAAGAATTAGACAAATATGCAGCGGAAATTGAAATTTTGATTGCAGAACTGATTTACGGCTACGATACCGACAATTTAGAATCCGCTATCGGTCGAATGTTAAAGGAACGAAACCTGACGATTGCAACGGCAGAAAGCTGCACAGGCGGTTTTGTGGCGCATAAGTTAACGTCGATTTCAGGGTCATCTGCCTATTATATGGGGAGCGTCATCGCTTATGATAATCAGGTGAAAATCAATCAGCTAAGCGTACAAGAATCAACTTTGAAAGCTCACGGTGCGGTCAGTGAAGCTACCGTTATTGAGATGGTGAAAGGTGCGGTTAGGCTACTCGGCACGGACATCGCCGTCGCTACTTCGGGCATTGCAGGCCCGGGCGGCGGTACAGAAGAGAAGCCTGTTGGGACGATTTGGATAGCGGTTGGCAATGCAGAAAGAGTACAAACCAAACTCATCAAAGCAGGCAAAAGTCGGATTAAAAATATTGAATATGCCTCGGTTTATGCATTGAGTGAGGTCCGGCAATTTTTGTTGTCGAAGTAACTGCGTAACATCAGTTAAAAAGAATTATCTTCGCGGTCGCGAAAAAAAGTGAGGATTTTAAACGATTATAATTTTTATTGATGAAATTTTTTGACAGGGTAAATTTGATTGGACGAGTGTTGGTTTCCATCTATTTTATATATGAAGGAGTTCGTATTTTTATTTTACCAATTAATCATGATAGTACTTTTTTGTTATACTTTTTCTACTTCCTGTCTTTCTGGAAAATTGCAGGCGGTTTAGCATTGGCAGGTGGTATAAAACCTCGTGCGACGGCTGCTGTTTTAGCAATTATTTTAATCCTTGAAGTGATTTTGAAACTCACAGCATTTGATGGAGATTTGACGATAGATTTCCTAATTCAAAAAATAAGTATGCTCGGCGCACTCCTTTTCATCGCAGGTACACGCATGATTCCTTACGGTTTAATGATTCGGTCGGAGGAGAGTATGAATGAAAAGTACGGAGGAAAGAAATAGCCCGATTGTCACGTTTCAATCGAATCAATCGAATCAATCATATTCTTTCGAAAACCACTTCCCCAAAACCACCTCCGCTTCCTTATTTTGCGGTGAAAAACCTGGACTATCTGCACCTCCTGCGCGTTCATAGTTAGCTCGCCAATCCACAAAAAATGCACCTGCAAACCATTCTTCTTCCCAAAAAGATTCAAAAAAAGCACGATAGCAATTGGCTTGGGTTTGCGTCGAAACCTTTTTAAACATCCCAGCCAATCCACTTGTTTTTTGCTGTGGTTTGAAAGCAGCATTTTCGGTACTTTTGTAACCAATATTCGTGAAAAGAACAGGACGATTGACCTGCTGTTGCAAGCTTTCTATATTATCAAAATAAGGTTGCCAGCGTTCTTTTAAAATAGCGACCGAAGGCTTCTCTTTATCGGTCAAACTAAAACCCGCCTGGATGCCAATGTAATCCAGTTTTTTCCAAAATTGGAGTGCAGTAAAATCCGTTTGCCAATCGGCAGCGTAGGTCAAATCTCCTCGATAAATCAACCTAACGGAGTCAATCAAATTTTCAAAAAAAGTAGGATGAGTGGCAGCCAATTGCGCTAATTCTGTACCGATACAAAATGCATCAATACCCGCTTTTTGGGCAATATTGGCTTGCTGAATAATGAATTGTTGATAACTATTTGCCCAATTCTGCCAGAGGGTATCATTGTCAAAATGAAGACTTTGTGTTCCGGTATTTTGGGTGTTTTCAATTAAGATTTTTGGTTGTAAAAATGTTCGAATACCATTTTTTTTAGCAAAATCAGCCGTTTTAAAAATCGAAGAATCCTTTTTTGACCAGCCCAATTCATTGAGCGGCGGCATTCTAATCGAGTCTGATTTTGGCGTCTCCTGCCAGGCAAAACTAGTCAAAGCAATCCATTCAATATTGTTTTTAACCAAAGGCAAAAAATGGTCAGTTTCGGGATGTCGAGCAGGAATAAAATGCACACCACGCAGTTTCCTATCTTTTTTATAATGATTGTAAACTTGAAAATCTCGTTTGGCAATTTCACTTTTCCAATCAACTTCCTGATTCGATATTTCGACAATTTTTGAAATAATAAAAAATAAGGAAAGCGGTAGGGCAGTGGTCAGCAATAATTTTTTTAAAAAGGCATTTCTATCCTCTGATTTAAAAGAACGAACTAAAAAACGCAACCACAAAAAAATGCCATAAGGCAAAAATAAATAGAACCAGAACTTACCTGTTTTGGCAAACTGAAACGTCATGTTGGGCAGCAATTGCAGCGTCTGCCAAGGTGACATTTGATTGCTGTAGAAGTATAGAATGGTCAAAATCCACATCATTAAAAAAGTGGCAATTAACCATTTGGCGGCAGTTTTTAGTTCTTTTTTTAAATTAAACGTATTTGAATTTTCGACCTCAGAAGTTGCGTTTTCGTCTTTCATTATTGTGAATTTGTCTACAAAGAACGCCTTTTTTTTGCATTTGTTCTGAAAATGATACCTTTGTCCTAACTCCCTTAAAGATTAAATAATTTGAAATTGACTTGAAGCAAAAATGACAAAA
>CAYUNA010000236.1:0-6812 GCA_964445895.1 uncultured Saprospiraceae bacterium
ATAAGGGAGTTGGTAATAAATAACCTACCCATTATGGCGAAGTAATTTTTTTATTTAAGAAATTTAAAAAATGCGAGCATAACTGGTTATTTGAGCCTTTTTTAAGTTTTTTAAATGGAAAAAGGCTTGTACCGACCTTGTGGAGGTAACGAGTCAGAATGGGTAGATTATTTTTTACCAATTCCCTAAGTACAGTGTGTAAAAACTTTCTTTACGTTTTGCTCGGCGGCTAAAGCCGCCTCGATTTTGGTGTTTTAGAGGCGAGATTGATTGAGTTTTCCGTCGGAAAAATCAATCAATCTCGCCCCTAATCTACCTCTCGAAAAATGGTTTTTTATCCCTCAAACTCCCTTTGAGAAAATCCAATCAACTTTTTTAAATCATTCCCCTATTGTCTTTATCAACATGCCCTTTGTCACTTTATCTGTGAGTTCCATGCCATTCAGAATCGACAATTCTTCTAGTCTATTGGCTGGCATGTTGTAAGACTGTAAAGCAACTTTCAACGTTGCATCTTTTTTTACCGTTTGAATGCGAATCCGCTCCGCCTTTTTATTCAACTTTGTAGGGTCAGTTAGTTTTTTAAATTTACTAAACGTATTCACAAAAGTTGATTTGTAACGGCTAAAATTAGCAATTTCTGACAAGCCACTCATTTGATATACTCGCCCATCATACTCAATCATATAAATTAGCAAGCGCACGTTATTTTGCATATTACCCATCATTTCGATGGCTTTCAAGCCGTTTACACTGATGTTTTTCTTGCTCATTACTTGAATAGAATCCTTAGAAATTGCGGATTGCATTGCTGTTGCTGCGCTTGTTCCTTGTGCTAAATTCATCAAAATAACCGCTTTGCCATCCGCCGGTGCGATTTGTAGCTGCGCGGGCGTATTTACTGTTTTCCAACTTCCAGGTATAGGAAATTGGAACTTCATTTCTGGATGATAAAAATAATTGTTTTCCACATATCCTTGCTTCGGGTCTTCGCCATATACCAAGCCGTCAATCATTCGTAGGTATTTATCGCGGTTAACCCGGTAGCTATTTTTATTGTCTTTTACCTGTTCTTTTGTCGCCATTGAATTCACTTTTTGGTAGCGATCAAGCGGGTCAGGATGTGTAGAAAGAAACGTTGGAATCTGCTCGCTGCCACCTCTCATTCGGTGTAATGTATTGAAAAATCCTGCCATTTCGTGTGCGTCGTAACCGATTTCTGTGGAGTATTCAACACCGAGTTTGTCGGATTGACTTTCATGGTTTCGACCAAATTTTAAAAATGCTAATTGCAAACCCGTGCTCGCTAAATTGGAATATTGCCGAAAATCTTCCGATAAAACCATTCCCAATACAAAGCCCAGTTGACCAATCATTTGAGAGCTATACTGCTTCGCCGAATGTCGTGCTGTGATGTGCCCAATCTCGTGCCCCAACACTCCTGCAAATTCAGCTTCATTATTAAAATGTGCCATAATTCCTCTTGTAAAATAAACATATCCACCAGGCACTGCGAAGGCATTGACAACGGGTGAGTCCAAAATTTTAAATTCATAGGGCAAATTTGGACGATGGGAGATTGCTGCCATCTGCTTACCTTTTTCATTGATGAAGTTTTGGAGTTTGTCATCGTCATACTTCCCGAATGTACCCACAATGCTTGGGTCAGACTGTTTACCCAGTGCCAATTCCTGTTTATTAGACATTAGGCTTAGCTCCTTTTTCCCCGTTACAGGGTTACGGACGCATTGCCAACTAACAATGAGTAATAAAAAAAGTAAGCTGCTGATTTTTAGTATTTGTTGCATGTTTTTCATTGTAGAAATTTTTTACCTATTTTATAAAAAGATGGAGGCGGGAATAAATTCAACGTTACATACTGAATGATTTTTATGCTGAAAATTAATACATTTCTTGTAAGTCTCTAAACTTTTTCTAAAAAAACTAAAATTTCTAAATGTTTAAAAAATAGAAGATATACCAAATAACCCTTAGAGTAGAGTGGATGTTTACACTTATTTTGCTTGTTAAATTATTGTTTTAACCAATATTCTTTATAAAAATGTATTTAAATGTGCCCTGACATTTTGTATAAAAAAACATATTTTATAGCTTTGATTTTTAGTTTAGTTAAAATTTAGAAAAGCATACTATAAACTTTTACTCCCCCCATTAGAGCGTTCTGCAATTTTACTAAGCTCAACCTTTTCAAAATAGAACACAAAGATAGCGTTAATAAGATTTCAAAAAACGCTTTCGGTCTCCCACGATTTTTTAACATATCCAATGGCATTGAGTACTTTTTATAGCTAAGATTGCTATGAAAACATAGCTAAATTTGATAGAGAAAAATAATTTCATTGTTATTACGATAAAAGAAAATAGGATAATTCATTTTATTAAATTCCTAAAAGGTATTTGATAAAATAGATTTTTTAAAATAAAATCAAACATAATTTTTATTCAATTAAAACTTGAACTATGAGTAAAATTACCCTTGTCGTTAGCTTTTTATTTTTTGCAGTTGTAGGGTTAACTGCTCAAACAGAAACTACTATTAACGCATCAAAAAACACAACTACCAAAGGTCATGCAATGGAACTTGGGCTCCACGCAGGACATTTTTTTACTTCTGGTAATGTTGAGTTTAAACCTGGTTTTGGTACAGGCATCCATCTCCGACAAGCCTTAGATTATGTTTTCTCCTTGAGGGCAAATGCGCTTTATGCACAAGGCAAAGGCGAAGATGCTGGCAATGTACGAAGCAACGAAACGACCTACTTTTCTGGTTCACTACAAGCAATTGCTTCTTTAAATAATCTAAAATGGAGCATGGAAGAACGCAAAACGAATTTGTATGCTTTCGCGGGCTTTGGTGTTAATACTTTTGAAGCAGAATTAACGGAGCAAGATGTCATCACCAAGATTGACGGTAAGTTAACTGCTCAAATGGAGTTTGGTGCAGGGATTAGTTTTCGTATCAACGAACGATTCAATGTAGGTATCGAACATCAAGTTGCTTATCTATTGAGCAGTCAACGAGCGGATTGGCTGGATGGTGTGCAGACTTTTACGAATGCAGATGACCGCGCGACCTTTAAAGATTTGGTTAATTATACAAGCATTCGCTTGAATTTTAATTTGACAGGTAAAGACCAAAAAACGGAACCACTGTACTGGGTCAATCCAATGGAGGCTATTGTTAATGATGTGCAATTGTTGAAAGATACGCGAGTAACCTTGGCAGACGAAGATGGAGACGGCGTCATCGACGCACTCGATGAAGAGGAAGAAACTGTAGCAGGTGCACCCGTAAATGCGAAGGGAATCTCTTTGGATAGTGATAATGATGGAGTTCCTGATTACAATGATTTAGAACCGTATTCTGCTCCAGGTGCAAAGGTTAATGATCGTGGCGTTGCCGAGAAAGAAGATATTATGGCAGAAGTAGAGCGTATGATTGAAGAACGTTTGAAAGATTTTCAACCTGTGATGCCAGAACCTCAAGCGACAGGTACGTTGTCGTTATATGACTGGTTTTTGCCGAGTGTTTATTTTGGAACGGGTAGTTATACAGTGGGCGTTTCTGATTATGGAACATTGGCAAATGTCGCATTGGTCATGAAAAACAATAAGGATACTAAGTTTTCGGTGATTGGTTTTACTGATAGTTCAGGGTCTGAAGATGCAAATAATTTGTTGTCTTACAAACGGTCTAAATCTGTTTTAGAATTATTGGTTAACAAATTTAATGTACCGCGGCAACAATTGGTCTTGATTTGGAAAGGAGAAGAATCGAGTATTGTGGAAGGCTCTAATATCGTCAATCGACGGGTCGAGTTTCATGTGAACAACGGAGCTGCTGAAATGAGTGCGCCTGGTAATTAATTTAAAAAAACACTTTTGACTAGCGCTTTTTTCAAAATTAATTGGTCAAAAATAACTTATTTTCAATTGGTCAAAATTGAAGCACCTATGAAGAAATTTATCCTACTATTTATAATTTTTGTGTCGGTCTTACACTTGGATGCCCAAACAATTGTTCAAGGTACTATTAAGGATGTTACGACAAACGAGCCTTTGATTGGAGCTTTTGTTACCATTAAAGGAACTAAATTGGGGGCAGTCAGCGACCTCAATGGCAATTTTCAAATTATCGCACCGTCTTCTTCTGAACCCAAAAAAATGTTCATTTTAGTGAATCATTTGGGGTATTATGATGGATTAGAAGTGATGGAAATTTTGCCGATTGATGATGGTGAAACCATTATCCGAAATTTTGAATTAGAACCCGACCCACTGACGTTGAAAGACGTAATGGTAACGGCCAATCGAGTTGAAGAAGAATTGCAGGATGTACCGGTTGCAGCCACCGTTTTGGATGCTAAAAATTTGGAGGTTCGGACGGTTTCCACTGCCGAAGAAGCATTTGAAATTGTGCCTAATTTGATTTTAGGTGGCTTTTTACCTGGTCGTCCGTCGATTTCTTTGCGAGGATTGGCGTCTGACTTTACGAATGCAGGTATTGAGAATTCCGTTGGTTTATACATTGACGACGTTTTTCAATCTCGTTCTTTTAATTTCAACAATACCTTGATGGATGTCGAACGAGTAGAAGTTTTGCGTGGACCACAAGGAACGCTTTTTGGAAAAAATACTATTGGAGGATTGTTGCATATTATTTCTGAAAAACCAAAATTTGGGAACTTCGCTTCCGTCGAATTAAGTGGTGGAAACTTTCGCTTTTTGCAAGCACGTGGAAAAGTAAATGCAGAACTTGTTCCGAATAAATTAGCGTTACGTGTGGCAGGTGCTTATCGCAAAAGAGATGGTTGGATGCAAGAACCAAACCCTCAGATTAATGATGAAAATGGTGTTGATTTTTATGGTGGAAGAATAGGCTTATTGTATCAGCCCAAAGAAAATGTAGAGGTAATCCTGAGAGGATATTATTCCGAAGACAATAAAGCAGATTTTACGGTTGATTATAAGACACCAGACAGTGGATTTGACCGAATTCCAATTGGGGCAGATGAGGTGAGTCCGGATGACCGCGCAGTCACTTACAATGAAACTTCTCACAACTTTGAACGAGAAGATTTTGGCGGTTCAGCAAATGTCAATTGGGATTTGAAAGATGGTATACATAAAGTATCCTCTGTGACTTCATATAGTGATAACCATACAATTTTTACTCGTGACTTTGATGCAAGTTTGTCCAATGCAGCATTATTGACAAGAGAAGCTGATGTTAGTTCTTTTACGCAGGAATTGCGAATTTCGACACCAAGAGAAAATCGTAAATTCTTTTACGTTGGAGGATTGTTTTTCCTGACAGATAAAGTAACGAATCGAGATTCTTTGGCATTGGGTGGAGATATGGCTAATGTCTGGAAATTAGTTTTACAAAATCCAGATTTGCCTTTTGATGAAACCAATTATTTTGAATACACCAATATTAATAGTGAGATTACCAGTACGAGTTATGCAGCCTTTTTAAATACCTCTTTTGAAGTGTCTGACCGAATTCGTATCAATGCTGGAGGTCGTTATACTTATGAGGAAAAAGAAATTCAATTTACTGCTGAGCCGTTTAGTCCTTTTGGCTTGATGGCTTTGTTGATTTCTGCTCCCGTGGCGAGCAAAGAGAATCCACTATTACGAACCAATTCGCAAGGTTCTTTTTCCGGAAATATTGGTCTTGATTTTAAAACAACAGATAAAACTTTATTGTACGTCAACTTCTCCCGAGGTTTCAAAGGGGCAGGTTTCAATATCGGATTTTCAAGTGAACAAGACCCGGATAAGCAAGCATTTTTGTTTAAACCTGAGTTTGTTAACAATTACGAATTTGGGATAAAACTGAAGCAAGGTAATCGCTTTTTATTCAATGCAGCAGCGTTTGTAACAGATTTTAAAGACAAACAGGAAGCCGTAGCTGCGGGTACTTCCTTATTCGTATCAAATGCAAAGGCAGTACAGGGGCAGGGGTTTGAAGCGGAATTTACGGGTATCTGGAACAAGTTTTTCAAAACGGAAGCCTCTATCGGTATTCTCAATTTGGAATATACAGATTTTCCATTTCCAGACCCATTCAACTCTGCCGATACCATTAATTTGAGTGGAAATAAAGCATTGAAAGCACCGAATTTTACCTTCAAGTTTTCTCCAGAATTTCATGCAAATGTTGGTAAAGAACTTAAGTTGTTGGTACGAGGAGATTATAATTTTGTTGGAAAAACCTATAATGATATTTACAATACGGAAAGTCTTGCACGGCAGCCCCGAGGGTTGGTTAACGCACGGCTGACTGTTTCGACAAAAGATGAAAAATTTGCTATTTCGCTTTGGGGTAAAAACCTGACGAATGAAACATTTTATCAACATGGTTGGTCGTTCATTTTTGGAGATTTGGTTTCTGTCAATCCTCCACGAATGATTGGTATGGAATTAAGGATGAATTTTTATTAAAATCATTTATTTTATTTCAAAAAAGCAGCTTCTATTTTGGAAGCTGCTTTTTTTTGAAAAAATCAAAGTGTATTTTTACAACAAATATAAATGTATTCTCTATTTTTAGAAAATATTTAAAACCTCTCTTCTTAGTTCTACTTTGGCACTTTAATGCTGACCGAATCTTAGAGATTTTGTCCAAAATATCGACAGTCTTGAATTTTTGGTTCTTTTTTTTAGAAAAAAGAACACAACATCATCAATTCGGCGGCGGACTTTAAAGTGCCAAAGTAGAATTAGGAACGCGAACAAAAGAAAACTGATATTACTCCTATCCAAATTAGAAATACATAAGTACC
>CAYUNA010000237.1:0-6808 GCA_964445895.1 uncultured Saprospiraceae bacterium
GCTGTACTGCGGTGGTGACGATAGAAAACAATACGGTACCGACTGCAATTTGCCAGAACATTACCATACCTTTAGACAATACTGGCTCAGCTACGATTACGGCAGCCCAAGTTGACAATGGCAGCAATGACGCTTGTGGCGTAACGCTATCCGCCACACCGCTTACATTCGGATGTGCCGATGTCGGAGCGAACAATGTAACCTTAACAGTAACAGATTCAAATAATAACACAACGAGCTGTACTGCTGTGGTGACCATAGAAGATGTTGTACCAGTAATTACCTGCCCCGCAGACATTGTTCAGGATTCTGACGCGGATATCTGTGGAGCGGTGGTAGATTATTTAGTGACGGCATCTACAACTATTGACCCAATCACAAGTTTGCCAGGGTTTACGTATCTTGGTAGTTCTGCAACAGGTAATCAATATTTCCGCTCCAATGCTGTTTTCACCTGGCAAGATGCCCATGCAGATGCGATTGCAAATGGTGGACATTTAGCAACGATTCCAAATGCTGCTGTCAATGACCTTATAGGTAATAATATAGCATGGATTGGACTTACAGATGAAGTAGTAGAAGGTCAGTTTGAATGGATAACGGGAGAACCTTTAGTCTTTACTGATTGGGCAACCAACCAACCAGATGATGGCGGAAATCCAGTAGTTAATCAGGATTATGTCCAATTAAATTTTCTGCTTTTAGGTGATTGGGATGATTTGGATAACGATGCATCACTTCGTTATATTCTGGAGCTCGAAGGTGGTGTTCAGGTTTTTGAAACGACAGGTAATTATAGTCTGCATTCTGAGTTTCCAATAGGAACAACCAATGTGTGTTACGAAGCCTTTAGTGCTTGTGGAGTAGCTGCTCAATGCTGCTTTGATGTGACGATAGAAGACAATACAGCACCGACTGCAATTTGCCAGGATATAACCATTCAATTAGACAATACTGGCGCAGCTACGATTACGGCAGCCCAAGTTGACAACGGTAGCAATGACGCTTGTGGCGTAACGCTTTCCGCAACACCACTTGCATTTGGATGTGCCAATGTCGGAACGAATAACGTGACCTTGACAGCCACTGACCCAAGTGGTAATGCAACAAATTGTACCGCAGCAGTGACCGTTCAAGATGTGACACCACCCGTTGCACTTTGTTCGAATGTAACCGCTATTTTGAGTGCAACTGCTCCCGGAATGGCAACAGTTACTGCTGGAGACGTAGATGCTGGTAGTACAGATGCTTGTGGAATTGGGAGTTTATCTTTAAGTCAAACAGATTTCTCCTGTGCCAATGTAGGGACGACTGTAACCGTAACGTTGACTGTAACGGATGTCAATAATAATGTGGCAACTTGTACCGCTGATGTGGTAACGATTGACCAAACGCCGCCAACAGCAAATTGTCAACCATTCACCGCAGCACTGGATGCTAATGGTATTGCAACCATCGAATTAGCCGATGTGTTGGCAAGTGCTACGGACAATTGCGGATTGATGCCAGGTGGACAATTAACGCAAGATGCTTTTAATTGTGGAGACTTAGGACCAATTTTGGTCACAGCTTCCGTTACCGATGTCAATGGTTTGACGGGGTCGTGTACGGAAACGGTAACTGTGGTTGATCTGATTCCACCAACAGCCGTTTGTCAGGACATTATTGCTGATTTAGATGTCAATGGATTTAGGCTGATTACGGCAGCCCAGATTGATAATGGAAGTAGCGACAATTGCAACATGACGACGTTGACTGTTAGTCCAAACAGTTTCTTCTGTGGAAATGTAGGAGATAACCCCGTAACCTTAGTGGTCACTGACCAAAGCAATAATGTGTCTACTTGTACGGCTAACGTATTGGTTCGAGATTTGATTGCGCCGATGGCACTTTGTCAGGCAATAACAGTTGCTTTGGATGCTAATGGAAACGCCAGTATTACACCTTCACAAGTGGATAACGGTAGTAATGATGCCTGCGGAATCAGTAGTTTGGTTTTAAATCAAACGGACTTCTCTTGTAGTAATTTGGGTGTAAATACAGTCCTTTTAACGGTTACGGATGTTAATGGAAATGTTAGCAATTGTACAGAAACGGTAACTGTAATTGACGATATGCCAGCTGCTATTTTGTGTCGTCCACCGGTAAATACAGTTAATGATCAAGGTGTTTGTGGTGCGGATGTTTTGCTATTGCCACCATTGGTTATAGAAGAAAATTGCTCCATTGTTAGCATTAGTAATGATGCACCAGCGTTGTTTGATTTAGGTACGACCTTGGTTACGTGGACGTTTATTGATGTTGGTGGAAATCCAAGTACGTGCGAGCAAACAGTTACGATTAATGACACAGAAGCACCTGTAATTGATTGTGGCAATAGTTTTACGGCTTATACTTCTTGGACCAATTGCGGCTATCCATCTTATCTTTTGGAAGCGGCAACTGCAACCGATAATTGTGGCATACCTACAATTACCGATGATGCACCAGACTTCTTCCCTCCAGGTCAATACATGGTTAATTACACAGCAACAGATGCCGCAGGTAATACGGCTACGTGTATGCAATGGGTGAAAATTTACGATACAACTTTGCCGAAATTGGTGACTTGTCCAGAAGACCAGACTATTTTTGCAACGACAGATACGGGGGCAAATGCGGAATGGGAATTACCAACAGGTATGGATAACTGCCCGGGAGACATCATTTTGGTGGAAGCCAATGGCTACGAACCAGGTGACTTTTTCGAGTTGGGAGATACCGAAATTTCTTACCGTTTGTATGATCAAAACGGACAATATGTAGATTGCGAATTCACTATCTCGGTTATTCCTGCACCATTACCATTGACCATTAATTGTTTGGAAACCATTGAAGTCTCTTCGCAAAATGAACTCAATTTGCAACTTATCTCGTGGAATTCTCCATTGGTGCAAAGCCTTTGTGATGATTGTGAAATTTTGAAATCAGACGACTTTAGTTATGTCGGAGGTTTTGAAGGACACAATTATTACTTATTTGATTCCGCAGAATTGTCATGGAATGAAGCCAATCAAATGGCACATAGTCTGGGTGGCTACTTGACGGTTATTAGTTCTTACAAAGAGGGTTTATTCTTGTCCACAGAATTAGAAGAAGATGTAAATGCGTGGATTGGTTTAGCTGATTTACAAGGAAATGGTGAATGGATTTGGTCTGATGATACGGAGTTTGAAATGCCGAACTGGCAGGAAGAATTGACATTCATTGAAGACACGCCAACTGCATTTGCTTTGAATAATGAGGGCGAATGGGTTTTACAAACGATGGACGAAAGCAATTATTTCTTATTTGAAATTCCTTGCTATGATTTTGAAATAACAAATGACAATGACTTAAATATCGCAGAAGTGAATTCTGAAACCACCGTTTCGTATGAAGTGACGGATATGTGTGGAGAGACCGTCAATTGTGACTTCCAACTGATATTTACCGATCAAAACGTAGACTATTGTGAGGAAGGTGCTATAGTTACAGATTCTGCTGCACAGCATTTTATCGACCGACTGATATTGGGTGACGTTTATACCAATGAATCCGGAAACGACTATGGCTATGGTGATTTTACCGACGAATATATTTTGCTAACACCAGGAGAAATTTTGGACATTTACGCAGAATTTGGCCCGTTGGATATTGCCAATCCGTTGTATTGTCGCATGTGGATTGATTTAAATGCGGATGGTGATTTTTATGATGAAGGCGAAATGATAAGCCAGGCTATTGATGTTTTGGATATGGAAGAAGAGTGGACGGTACCATCTGTGAACAGTTCAATTACCGAAACTCGATTGCGGATTGCTGTTTCTCGATTTGGTTATCCTGCACCTTGTGGTACTTTTGAAAATGGGGAAATGGAAGACTATACGATTACCTTTGATCACGAGGATGTAGCCTCTTTCATGCAAGTGAATTTGCAAGGACATCGGGAAGGTTTTGCCGCTCATTTGAAATGGGTAACACAGACCAGTTTAGACATCAATAGTTATGATGTAGAACGGAGTACGGATGGTATTAATTTTGAAAAAATCAATACCGGATTGGCAGATGCAACAACTCAAAATATGCCTGCTATTTACAATGATACTGATGAAAAGCCAGCGTTGGGAATGAATTATTACCGTTTACAGGTCTTCCCGAAAGACGGTGCAGCATTCTACACCAATGTGGTCGCATTACAGTTTAATGAGCAAAAGCAACGAATTACGATTTATCCAAATCCAGCGGATGAATACGTAATGGTGCATCTTGAAGACGCTACTGAAAAAGCAGCAACCCTTAGATTATACAATGTTTTTGGTCAGCTAATGAAACAGATGAAATTTGATGAATTGCCAAATGGTGATATTCGAATTGCTTTAGATAATTTGATTGATGGTAGCTATTATTTACACCTCACAATTGATGGTCAACATACAATTGTTGAAAAATTAGTTGTAGATAAATTGAATGGTTACCGCCCAGACTTAGACTAAATGAAAGTAATCTGGTAGAGATGGAAGTTTTAAAATAGCTTCTTTCTAAGGGGGAGATGGAACAAATGTTCTGTCTGCCCCTTTTTTTTTTGGTAAAACAATAGATTTGCACTGTGAAATGCTGACGCCACATCAATTATTAAAATGAGACTCGATACCGCTTCACTACATCTTTTCCTGCTTTTACTACAAGTTGATATCGCCCTGGTTTCACGCCATTCAGTTCCATTCTTTGTGTATGGCTACCCGAAGATTGACCGTTAAAAACCTTTCGCTTTACTAATTCCATTTTGGGATTTAGCAAAATCATGGTGACATCCGCATTATTTGATAAAGTATAAGACACTTTTAAATCACCACCGGGTTCAGGCACTAATTTGGTAACTTCGGCGGCAACCATTGGTTTGGGTGCACCAGGTGTTTTTTGCTTTTTACCTTTGGGCGTGTCACGCATAGATTTACCATCGGGAAGAATAACTTTCAAGCGATAGTTGATATACATTCCTGGATTTTTTACCCCAATATCCCAATCCATAAAAGTATAATCTGAATTCTCATCGCCCTTGCCATTAACAATGACGATAGACTCATAGTTTTTTCCATCAGTCGAGCGTTCGACTTCAAAATCTGTTCCTGGAACTTCGTATTGTGTTTGCCAAGCAATTTCAATGTCTTTGCCGTCCAAAGTAACTTGAAAATCCACAATCTCCATTGCAGGATTAGTTGATTGCAAAACAGGTTCTTGATGTCCCGCTACTGGTGGAAACTTTTCTGGTCTTGTTGAGCTTTGTCCTTTCTTCAGAATAGTAATTACTGGGCCATTTGACGGATTCCAAATTTTTATTCCGGAAGGTTCTTGAAATACATTTTGTGGACTCACACTGCCTACACGGCGCGCCCCATCCGTTTTTACTGTACGAACTTCAATTTTATTTTTATCTACAAAAATCCATTTAAATTGATTGAACGAGCCACTATTGCGTGTCCACGATTTTTCTGCATCATTTGGTCGCAAGGGCGCGCCCCAACAGCCTTCCCCCACATATACTGTTCCGTTGGCATCATCTCGTTCAAAGCCTGCTTCACCACTTCTCGACGGACGAATGGGCCAAGTACTTTTGACCACATGGGCGTCTGATTCAACAATTAAGTTCAATTTATGGTCATGAAACAATTGCGCCCAATCCAAATACTGTTCGTTATGATCTCGTTTTCTACTAGTGTGAGGACGTAAAGTTTTATGATATTGAGCAAATTTCCAAACGGTATTCGGATTTGCTTTTAAATCGCGTTCTAACCATGCCTTTTGACTACCACCACTAGGAATCATAGAGTTTAAAGTATAAACTCGGATTAAATTTCCACCCAAAGTCAATGCATAATATAAGTCCCGTGCTTTCACGTCAAAAATATCAATCAGCGACTGATTACTCGATTCATGATTGCCTCTAGTGACAATAATTGGGGTAATTCGGCCTTCTCTGGTGATGGTCAATTGCCAATCTTCCAACCACTTTTGCCATTCCAGAGCAGAATCTCCACCTGTCATATCGCCTCCAAACATAACGCAATGTGGACGCAACTTACTCACCAAAAAGTTAGCCTCGCGTCGAGCTTCAACATTGTTTCGAGAATCACCACCTGCAATAATTGAAAGGCGTTCATTCGGACTGTTTGGTAAGGTTTTAAAAGAATACTGACGGCTAGTTCCTTCGCTATCCCGAATTAAAAAGTAGTAAACGGTATTTGGATGTAAATTTCTAAGGCGGATAAAATGATTATTCATGCCCTTCCCTTTATTGGTAAAACTAGGTTCAATAATGGAAGCATACGCCGATGCATCATCACCATGATTAATGACATCAATAAGCATGACTGGATTTTGACCAGAGAGTTGATTCCACCCAATAACCATGGTTGTTGCTGGATCTTCACGCCACATTGCCCGAAACTTCTCGGCAGTGCCGTAGGTCAGGTTGCTTATTAAAAGCAAAGCCACGATGGTCAAATATTTAAAAAGGATTTTCAACATTCAAGTGCCTTTTTGTTACATTGCTTGCTGTTTAGAGGACGATTCGTTATGGCTTCCATATTTTTTAACAAAATATTAGTTAGAACAAAATCGCAGCAATGCAATATTAAAGTGTGTTCGGGGAATTTTTTTACTGTTTTCAAAAATGTAGTTTCTTTAGGGCGTTAGTAGTTACAAATGTTTTTTATCAAAAGCCTAAATCATATAGTTGTTGAAGATGCGAAGATAGACATAAAGTTGTAGAATTAGGAAAAGTTATTTT
>CAYUNA010000238.1:0-6791 GCA_964445895.1 uncultured Saprospiraceae bacterium
TCCCTTAAAGTCCCTTTGAGACACTCCTCGTGACAGTTTGAAACTTAGCTAACGTGCTAAAGATTTCCGCACCGAAATGCTCAGAGTACGTATTAGCAGACAATGATAAATTCAGCAGATGCTTAATTTTTATTCAAAATTTTTTAAATTGCAGTCTTTTTAAAAATAGAAATGTATGCCACAAAACGTACGCAAAGGCGAAGAACTCAACGAACAGAATCTCAAAGCCTTTTTGCAAAAAAATGACCTTATCAATGAGGTCAAAAGTGAATTGGAAGTTTCCCAATTTTCTACAGGATTTTCCAATTTGACTTATCGTTTACAGATTGAAAATAAAGATTTAGTGCTACGTCGTCCGCCTGCAGGTGCCATTAAGCGAGGGCACGATATGGGACGTGAATTCAAAGTATTATCTGGTTTGAATAAAGCCTTTTCGAAAGTACCAAAAGCTTACGTTTATACCGAAGATACGGATATTATCGGAGCTTCTTTTTATGTTATGGAAAAAGTGGACGGCGTTATTTTAGATACAAAAGAAGCATACAAACGGAAGGTGTCAGCGACTGAATTTCCAATAATTGCGAATAGTTGGATGGATACTTTTGTAGAGTTGCATCAGGTTGATTATCAGTCAATTGGGTTGAGTGACCTGGGACGCCCCGAAGGCTATGTGGAGCGGCAAGTGCGCAATTGGGGCAAGCAATACCTGAAAGCTGCTACCGAAGATATTCCAGCAGCTTTGAGTGTGATGAAATGGTTAGATGAACACCAACCAACGACTTACGACCACCGCCTGATTCACAATGATTATAAGTATGACAACGTCGTTTTTAAAGACGATACCTGGCAAGAAGTTCGGGCTGTTTTGGATTGGGAAATGAGTACATTGGGCGACCCGCTGATGGATTTGGGAACTTCTTTGGCCTACTGGTCCATGAGTACAGATTCGCCCATGATTACCAAAGGTTTTCCTTCTCCAACCGCGATGGAAGGCAATCCTGGACGCAATGAATTGGTGGAACTATACGCTCAAAAAAGCGGTCGTTCGATTGATAATTTGGTCTTTTATTATGCCTTTGGTTTGTTTAAAATAGCGGTGATTGTGCAGCAAATTTTTTACCGCTTTGATAAAGGGTTGACGACTGACCCGCGTTTTAAAGATTTAAATAAAGCGACGCAATTATTCACAGCTATGGCGTGGCAGGCGATTCAAAAAGGGAGAATTGAAAAGTTATTTTAATTCAATTAAATGCTGCTTTTAACGTGACGCAATTTTTCAAGTTGCGACCTCTGAGGGCTGATAGATTTTCATAAAAAGAGCAAGCGTGTCAGGCGCAATTTGAAAAATTGCGTCACGTTAAGCCTTTCCTTAAAATACTCAACACAACATGAATTTCACCGAAATAAAATACAAAAAAGAGGACGAAATCGCCTACATCACCCTCTACCGCCCCGAAAAACTCAACTCCCTCACCGAGACGATGCTAAGCGAATGGCGCACTTGCCTAAAAGCAATTTCTGAAGACAAATCCTGCCGGGTTGTCATTGTCAATGGAGAAGGAAAATCATGGTCAGCAGGTGTAGATTTAGCTATGTTCCAGCACATCAAAATCGAACCAGGTTTTCAGGCATGGGAAGATGGACAGGAGATTATGCGCCTTTTGGAAACTATGCCGCAAGCAACCATTGCACAATTAAATGGCTATTGTTTCACAGGCGCATTGGAAATTTTGTTGGCATTTGACCTAATTATTGCAGCCGATGAAGCTAAATTAGGTGATACCCATGCCAAATGGGGCATCCCACCAAAATGGGGCATGACGCAACGTTTAGCACAGCAAATAGGCTTACGACGAGCGAAAGAATTGTCATTTACGGCTAAAACTTTCACAGGTAAACAAGCGGCAGAGTGGGGCTTGGCAAACCAGTCTGTTCCTTTAGCAGAATTGGAGGAAACGGTGCAGCAATTGGCCGCTAAAATCATCGAAAATAGTGGTCAGACTATCGCAGCGGTGAAAGATTTATACCATTTTGGTAGCAAGCATTCGTTGTTGGAAGGTTTGGAATATGAACGCAATTACAAGACTAATTTGACGGATAAAGCAGATGATTTGTTGAATTTTAAGAAGAAGATTTAAGGAGAGGGCTGACTTTTTTAATAAAAATTAAATGGCAAAAAATAAAGAGAATATCCGCGAAGACCTCGCAGAATTTCAACAAAGACAATCTTATTTATACGATGAAAACCGCCCCGCAGCAGTTGAAAAGCGGCGAGCTAAAGGTCGGCGAACAGCCCGTGAAAACATCACTGACTTATGTGATACCGATAGTTTTTTAGAACATGGTTCTTTAATTATCGCAGGGCAACGAGGTCGTAAGTCACGGCAAGAACTCATTGAAAAAACACCCGCTGATGGCTTAATTGCGGGCATTGGTGAAGTGAATGGCGAGTTGTTTGGCAAAGAAGCGTCGAAATGCGTGGTTTTAAGTTACGATTATACCGTTTTAGCAGGAACGCAGGGCGGTTTTAATCACAAGAAAACCGACCGCATGATGACGATTGCCAGCCAAATCAAAAGACCAATTGTGTTTTTTGTCGAAGGTGGCGGTGGACGACCAGGGGATGTGGATTTTACGCCTGTGACGGTAGGTGGATTAGACTTGATGACTTGGGTGGAGTTTGCGAAATTGAGTGGAAAAGTACCGCGTGTTGCTATCGTTGAAGGCTACTGTTTCGCTGGAAATGCGGCGATTGCGGGCTGTGCCGATGTGATTATTGCAACCGAAAATACATCAATCGGGATGGGCGGCCCGTCGATGATTGAAGGCGGTGGATTGGGTAAGTTTCATCCAAAGGAAATTGGTCCTGCAGCCGTGCAGACAGCCAATGGCGTGATTGATGTTTTGGTAAAAGATGAAGCAGAAGCGGTGGCAGTAACGAAGCAATATTTGTCTTATTTTCAAGGAAATATTAAAGATTGGACGTGTCAAGACCCGCTAAAATTACGCGATATCATTCCAGAAAATCGTAAGTTTGGCTACGATGTTTTAAAAGTCATTCGCGCTTTGTGCGATGATGATTCGGTGCTGGAATTGCGCCCTACTTTTGCCCGAAATATGGTCACCGCGCTCGTTCGTATTGGCGGACGACCGATGGGACTGATTGCCAATAGCCCCCGACATTTGGGTGGCGCGATTGACAGCGATGCAGCAGACAAAGCAGCCCGATTTATGCAATTGTGTGATGCGTTTGGTTTACCGATTTTGTCGCTGTGCGATGCCCCTGGTTTCATGGTTGGGCCCGATTGCGAACAGACGGCGATGATTCGACATTCCTCGCGGATGTTTGTTGTGGCGGCTTCTTTGCAAGTCCCGATAATGACGGTCGTCTTGCGCAAAGCCTACGGACTGGGCGCGATGGCAATGGCTGGGGGAAGTCTTCATGCCTCGATTTTCACGGTAGCTTGGCCGACGGGTGAATTTGGGGCAATGGGCTTGGAAGGTGCAGTAAAATTGGGCTTTAAAAAGGAACTGGACGCGCTTGATGACCCTGCCGAAAAACAGGCTTTGTATGATAAATTGGTGCGTGGTGCGTATAAGCAAGGCAAAGCGATGAATGCGGCGGCGGCCTTGGAATTTGATGAAGTGATTGACCCGAAGGATACGCGGAGGTGGATTTTGCATGGGTTGGAGAGTTTTGGGGAAGTGCGGAAAAGTGGGAGGATGGTGGATTGTTGGTGAGATTTTTGAACCCAAAAAATATAATTAATGGGAAGTTTTGCAATTAAAATAATAGCTCAAAAAGAGCTAAAAATTATTAAATGGAAACAGGTTGCAGATAGATTCAAAGAACTTTATCACCTTGATAATAATGATAAAGATGAAAGAATTTTTGAGATTTATTCTGGGAAAGGAACTGTAGATTTAGAAGATGAATCCCTACTGTCTGATTCTTATTTTATTCAGAAATACCATCGTTTTAATTCCAGAGGGATGAAGGTGAACTGGACTAATATATTGGGAATGAGCTATCGTATATATTCTTTTTTCGATTATCCCAGAATATTTAACAGGCAACTTCCATTTTACTATAAAACGCTTTCCAATTTTCAACTCAATGAAATCGAAGAAAAAGCTTTGAAATTCGGTTTTGGAATAGAGATAGAAATTTATTATCAATTTAAAGAATACCCAAGAGAAATTGGTTTGTTTTTAGTCGCTTTAGCAGAAACCGTCGATGGAATTATTGATACGGATATTGAGAATGGATATGCCTAAGCATATATAGGTGAAGATATTCCAATAGGCTATTATACAGCAGATGAGTTTAAAAAATTAGTTTACAATAAACCAAAAAAACTTCCATCAGAAATCAGTCATTTAATAAATTACGTTTTTGATGGAAATGACAATAGCAAGATAGAGGCTCGAAAATTGGCAACTCAAATTGTTAATCAATCATGGGGTATACCTTCGGACTTGTTAAATGTATCTTTGTTAAGGTTGTCAGAAGGGGATATTGAATACCTTAAAACGTATCTTCCAATAAAAAATGTGGAAAGAATTATTGACTTGGGAAAAACAACTCCGTTTAAGAAACTTGGATTTTCAAACTTTAATGATTTCGATGATTATGAAGAAGAAGAGTTTTTAATTGAATTTCCGATTTTATATCAATATTTCAAAGGAATAGAATTTTAAAAATAAAACAAACATCATGCAAACCATAAAAACAACCCCCAAAAACGCCTACACCATCCTCCAACTCAACCGCCCCAAAGTCAACGCTATCAACCACCAAATGGTGCAAGAACTACAAGCGACTTTCGCAGAATTGGCAGCTGACGACACCGTCCAAGGTGTAATTCTAACAGGTACGCCCAACTTCTTCTCCGCAGGCTTGGATGTCATTGAATTGTATGACTACGACCAAGCGAAAATGAGGGCATTTATGATAGATTTTGGCGCACTGCATGTACAAATGGCGCGATTTCCGAAGCCGTTAATTTGCGCCATCAATGGACATTCGCCCGCAGGAGGAACAGTCCTTGCCATCACGGCAGACCATCGGATTATGGTCAATGGTGAAAAATTTAGCATCGGATTGAATGAAGTTGCGGTCAGTGTGCAGATTTCTCACAACTTAGCGGTCGCTTATGCGTTTTGGTTAGGGAACCGCAATGCGCACCGCTTTATTATGGATGGAAAATTGTTGAGTCCAACCGAAGCCTTCGCAAGTGGTTTGGTGGATGAGTTGGTAACAGAAAAAGAGTTATTGCCACGAGCTGAAGCCAAAATGCAGGAGTATTTGCAAGCTAATCCAGACATTATGCGCAATACCAAAAATCGGGTGCGGAAAGAGTGGTGGAATCAATTGGAGAAGTATGGCGAAGAAGACTTAGAGGATGCTTTGACAGTTTGGTGGAGTGAAGATGTGCGGGGAAGAATGAAGGGTTTGATTGATAGGATTAGTAAAAAATAATCGATTCTTTGATGAATGTTGTAATTTGTTTGTTTTAAAAAAAGGAATCAATACTTTTTTCGAAAAAAGCAACGAGGAACCAACCCCACCAATAACTAATAAACTAATAAACAATACATTAAATATGAAAGAAGCAGTAATCGTTTCCACTGCCCGGACACCTATCGGGCGCGCATACAAAGGCGCACTAAATGCCACACAAGGACCAACAATGGCAGGTTGGGCAGTAGCCGAAGCCGTCAAACGAGCAGGGATTGATCCCGCAGAAGTTGATGATGTCATTATGGGTTGCGCGATGCCACAAGGTACAACAGGGTTAAATATTGGACGAATGGCAGCCCTCGCAGGTGGTTTGCCTGTAACCGTGAGTGGCATGACCATCGACCGACAATGCTCGTCAGGCATGATGGCAATTGCGACGGCAGCTAAACAAATTATTACAGATGGCATGAGTGTGGCGATTGGCGGTGGCTTGGAGTCCATTAGTTTGGTGCAAACCAAGGACATGAATACCAAATATTTAGTTGACAAAAATCTGGTTGCCAAGCACAAGCATGTTTATATGCCTATGTTGCAAACTGCTGAAACGGTTGCCAAACGCTACGGCATTTCGCGAGAAGCCCAGGATGCGTATGGCTACCAAAGTCAAATGCGTACTGCCGCCGCCCAAGCCGCGGGTAAGTTTGACGATGAAATCATTCCAATTACAACCATGAAAGGCGTGATGGATAAGGAAACCCAAAAAGTTTCTTTCCATGAAGTGACTTTAACTAAAGATGAAGGTAACCGACCAACGACGACTATCGAAGGCTTAGCGGGGCTGCGTTTGGTTAACGAAGGCGGCACAATTACTGCTGGAAATGCGAGTCAAATGTCAGATGGTGCCTCGGCATGTGTATTGATGGATTCCAAGTTGGCATCACAGCGAAACTTGAATCCACTGGGTATCTATCGTGGCATCGCCGTTGCAGGTTGTGAACCTGATGAAATGGGCATTGGGCCAGTTTTCGCTATCCCAAAATTATTGAAAGCCCATGGCTTAACGATTGATGATATTGGCTTGTGGGAATTGAATGAAGCCTTCGCAGTACAGGTATTATATTGTCAGGAGAAATTAGGTATTCCCGACGAATTAATGAATGTCAATGGTGGTGCAATTTCTATCGGTCACCCGTATGGCATGAGTGGTTCGCGTATGGTAGCACATGCTTTGATTGAGGGCAAACGGCGGGGTGCGAAATATGTGGTGAGTACGATGTGTGTAGGCGGCGGAATGGGCGCAGCTGGGTTATTTGAAGTCGCTTAACGG
>CAYUNA010000239.1:0-6788 GCA_964445895.1 uncultured Saprospiraceae bacterium
TTTTATCGTTACTAAATTATAAAAATCCACTTTATGGAAAAATTTGAAACCAACCCGAAGCCAGAATTATTACAATTTCCTGTCAAATCGGTCTTATTAATTACGATGGGAGCCGTATTTGCCGGCATTCTTGCTGGTGGAGGAGTAAGTGCCCTAATCTTCAATTTTTTTGGTTTTTCGCAGACAACGTTCTTTAGTATGCTTGCAGAAAAGAATGCGAGTTTAGACGAACGAAACTTCTTGCGACTGACGACATTTATCAGCCATGCTTTTACTTTTATTGTTCCGTCTTTTTTCGTGTGTTGGATGATGTATAAAAAAGATTGGATGCGATTTTTGCACTTAACTAAAGCGCCGCATATTGCCGTTTTAGGAATGACTTTAATGTTTATCGTAACCTCAATGGGTTTGGTGCAATTTTCGATGTGGCTCAACCAATTAATTCCTTTACCAGAGTGGGCTGTAACGATGGAAATGGATACAGAGGGCATCATCAAAACCTTTTTAACTATGGAAACCGCGGGCGAATTGGCGTTTTCCTTTTTCGTCATGGCCATCATTCCAGCAATCGGTGAGGAACTACTTTTCCGAGGGATTATTCAGCAAACATTGGGACGATATTTCAAAAACGAGCACGTAGCAGTTTGGGTAGCTGCTTTTATTTTCAGCTTTTTTCATTTCCAATTTGCGGGCTTTTTACCAAGAATGTTGCTCGGTGGTTTGTTAGGTTATTTATTCGTTTGGACAAAAAATTTATGGGTGCCCATCTTTGGACATTTAGTCTTCAATGGAATGCAAGTCATCGCCATTTATTATAAAGATTTTTTAGAAGAAAGTGCAGGAGTAGAAAACTTAGAAAACCAAAGTTTGGACACGATAGAGATGCCATCAATTGGATTAGTTATTTTTTCTGCTATCTTAGTGCCTGCAATTGGAAGGATGATTCAGCGTTTTAGCAAGTGATTTTTTACAAAAACTATCAGCCAAACTTATGAAAGGACTACTACAAAGGGCATTTACCGCAGTCATATTCGTTATCGTCATGTTGTTGGGATTGTACAGCCATCACTATACTTTTGTGCTGTTGTTTGCCATCATCACGGCGGGTTGTCTTTGGGAATTCTTTTTAATGGTTATGGATAGAGAAAGCCGCCGCGATTTGATTCGTTTGTTCATCGGTGTGGCGTTTGGATTGACTCCTTTTGTGCTGGCTTCTGTGCTGCAATTGGGTTGGGTCGATATGACGGATGAGTTCGTTATTGTGTCTGCTGGCTTGTTTTTTCCCTTTATATTTTTAGCTTTTATCTACGAACTTTTTTCAAAATCTGAGCGACCTTTTATGAATGTAGCCTACATTGTTTTAGGTATGGTTTATATTGGTGCGCCGTTTGCGTTACTGGATTTTATTGCTTTTGATGGCGATAAATTCTATGCCGACACCGTATTAGGCTTGCTATTATTGAGTTGGGCGAATGATACGGGTGCATATTTGGTGGGTTCCAAAATTGGAAAGACCAAGTTGATTCCCCGCATTTCTCCTAATAAAACCTGGGAAGGTTCAATCGGAGGTGTGTGTATCACTTTTTTGGCAGCCTGGGCATTATGCTATCTTTTTCAAGATGATACAAACGTCAATTGGTTTGTGTTGGGAGGAATCGTATCCATCTTTGGGTCAATCGGCGACTTGATTGAGTCTATGCTGAAACGAACCGCAGGCGTGAAAGACTCTGGTCGATTGATGCCAGGGCATGGTGGATTATTGGATAGATTTGATGCGTTTATTTTCTTGTTGCCATTTGCAGCGGCTTATATTTTGTGGGTTCGATTGGCGGGGTAAGTAGGAGGACAAAAATAACCTTATTAATACATTTTCATTTCACCAACAAAAACTCGACCCGCCGATTCTCCAATCTTCCACTTTCCAAATCATTCCTTGAAATCGGCGCACGCTCCCCCATTCCAAAAGTCGTCAACCGCCGCCGTTCAATCCCTTTTGAAACCAGAAAATCTGCTACTGACCGCGCCCGCATTTCTGATAGCATTTTATTAAAATTACCTGAACCGATATCATCCGTATGCCCCACAATCCGTAAATTTAATGCAGGGTATTCTTGCAAAGCCGCTACAATTTGGTCTAAAGTAAAATACGATGAACGCAGCAACCGTGCACTATTCGTTTCAAAATTAATGTGCTTGAAAGAAAAAATTTTGTTGGTTTCTACGGTATCCTCACCTATTATATAAGTGTCTGCGGGCGGCGAATAGTCAAAAATCCGTTCAGCAACAGGTGCATCGACTTCCAATTCAAGCGGATGAATCGTTTTTGGATGTTCTAAAATATGACGGATGGAATCATTAAAAATAGTCGCTAAATTTTCATCAAAAGCACAGTCTTCATGCGCTGTTTTATCAATTGGTGTTAAACTCAAATCGTCAAAACGCACATAAATTCGTTTTGTTTTCTCTTTTTCAAAATCTCGCTTGGAAATGCCTTTTGCGGGGAAAGCGGTCGTCAAAGAATCTGGTGCAAAATTGCCAAGAATAATCCCTTTTTCCTCGCCACTTGCTGTGAATTCTGTTTCAAAAACCGCCCATTCATTTTCTGCTAAATCTTTCCGAATGGGGATAATTATTTGCGGTTTTACTATTTTTAAAAAATCATTTTTAGTAAAAACTTTGAGACTGTCCGCAAAGTAAATTCCAAAATTTTCTACTGCCGCTTTTTTCAATAAGTAATGAATTTTAAAACGGTAACGCTCGCCTTTTTTCAATGGACAAATCAAGGCAGCTTGCGCAAATTTTCGCTCAAAATCTTTTCCTTGATAATAAAAGGTCAATGCAATCGTACGACTGCCCTCAAATGGTCGAATCGCCATTTTAGTGTTGGGTAAATATTCTGGATAGTAAAAATTTTTTAAATTGGACGACCGCCAACCTTTAGGTGCGCAAAGTTCGTGATATTTTTGACAAGTATTGACGGCTTCAAAACCGCCGTTGGGAATTAAATTTTGCGCATTTATAGAAAAAATCAAAATGGTTTTTAAAATAAAAATAAAGAAATATTTCATGGTCGCTAACGTTTCGAGTCGTTTGGTGTTGATGTCCTCTTCCAAAACGAATTATTTTTGAAAAAGGTACAAACTTTAACGTTTGAGGAATGAGTAATTAATTAACTAAACAGCTAAACTCGTCCTTTTTCCGTCTAAGAAATTTATCATTGTTCAATTCAGGTACTGACAGTTAATGTTTTTGATCAACTTTTGAAACAATTCCCACCTTATCCGTTTAAAAAACGGGCGAAACCTTAAGAATGACACAAAGATTTCTATTTAAATTAGAAATCTACCACAAGAACAAATATTTTCGCGCCCAGATTTAGAGTAACTATTGCGGACAACCACAATTAGTAACTCGCAACCCGCAACTTGCACGTTTAATGAAATTGATTTCACTGTCTATCAAACGCCCATCATTGGTCATCGTGGTTTTCTCCATTATGACCTTGGCTGGTTTATTTTCCAGTCAGTTGATGAGCTATGAATTACTACCTAATTTTAATGTACCCGTAGTGACCATAATCGCGGTGTATCCGGGCGCATCACCCATTGAGGTGGAAACGGCAGTAGTCAAAAAGGTAGAAAATATCATTGCAGGCGTTTCGGGTATTAAGACCCTGTTTGCCATTTCTAATGAAAATTATTGCGTTTTTAAAGTAGAATTAGAAGACGATGCCGACCCCGATTTGGTGGAAAACAGCATTCAGAAGAAGATTACTCAAAACATGGAGCAATTCCCAGAAGGAATGCGCCCACCAAATATTGGGAAGTTTGCCTTTGATGATTTGCCTGTGATGAAGTTGGCGTTATACTCCAATCTCCCGCCAGTAGAATTCAATGATTTGGTTAAGAATAATATTGAACCTTCTCTCGCCCGCTTGGATGGGGTCGCACAAATTAAGTCGCTGGGCGGTGTTCAAAGAGAGATGCAAGTCAACCTGATTCGCAAAAAATTAGAGACTTATACTGTTTCTATTTATCAGGTTTTGGAAGCCATCAAAAAAGCAAATGTCGAGTTGCCCGCAGGTAAATTAAAAGGGGATGAAACGCAAATACTGGTTCGTTTTGCTGGAAAAATCACCACAATTCAGCAGTTGAAAAAAGTAGTCGTTACGACTCTACCCGATGATACTGTTGTAAAATTAGAAGACCTCGCCGATATTGTTGACACCAATAAAGACCTCGAAATCCTTGTCCGCGCCAACGGAAAAGAAGCCCTCGGACTCACCATCAACAAGCAGTCTGATGCCAATGCGGTGAATATGAGTGCGGAAGTTAGGTCGGTATTGGATGACCTAGAAAAGAGCTATGCTGATCAAAACTTGAAAATTGACATCATTCAAGACACCTCTCGATTTACATTAGAGGCAGCCAATGGCGTATTCGATGATTTGTTATTAGCGATTATTTTGGTGGCGATGGTGATGTTTGTCTTTTTGAAAAGTTTGAGAAATTCGCTTATTATCATGTTAGTCGTACCGCTGTCTTTGGTTGCAACGTTGAGCGTGATGTATATGCTGGGTTACACCTATAATTTGATGTCGCTTTTGGGCTTGACCCTCGCTGTCGGAACGCTGGTAGATGATGCAATTGTCGTGATTGAAAACGTTTATCGGCACTTGGAAATGGGTAAAAAACGAATCCAAGCAGCGTACGACGCTACGAAAGAATTAGGCTTGACCCTCGTGGCGACAACATTGACTTTGGTGATGGTTTTTATTCCAATCACATTGGTTGGTGGTTTGGTGACGAGTTTATTGACTCAGTTTGCGATGACTATTGCAATAGCCGTTTTGTTTAGTACCTTAGTAGCTTTTACGGTTGTCCCACTGCTATCTTCACGCGTGGCGAAGATTGAAAATTTTGATAGTAACCCTGTTTTAAAATTCATTATTCTAATTTTTGACCGAGCTATTAATTGGCTTTCCGAAGGTGTAACCGTTTTACTAAGCTGGGCATTATCTCATAAATTGATTACACTTTTAGCAACAGGCGGTATGCTATGGTTTGCTGTTTGGTTAATTCCTGCAGGCTTTATTGGTGTAGATTTTTTGGCAGCTGGAGACCGAGGAGAGTTTTTAATTAATTTAGAATTACCAAAAGAGGCGACGTTAAAAGAGACCAATTATGTGGCGCATCAAGCAGAAATGATTGTCAAAAATCGACCTGAGGTAGAATCTGTTTTTACCACTATTGGAATTGCTGGAAATAATCGAGATGCACGAGCTACGCCATTTTTAGCGGAACTGAATATTATCTTAAATGATAAAAACTTCCGGGACTTACCCACTGACCTGATTGCCCGCCAAGTCAAAAATGAACTGGAACGGAAGATTATTGGCGCAAAAATAAAACCTGTTTCTATTAATATCCTTGGTTTTGCTGACCGTGCACCAATTCAAGTTTTGGTACTAGGACCTGATTTTGATTCCTTGAAAGTTTTCGCCAATGATTTGAAAAAAGGACTAATGGATGTGGAAGGTGTTGTGGAACTGGAAACGTCTTTTGAAGGGGGTTCGCGCGAAGTAAATATTGAAATTAATAGAGAAAAAATTGATGCACTCGGTATTTCGACCGCACAAGTCGCCATTATTTTACGGACAGCCCTTTCCGGAAATGTAGACAATAAGTTTCGAGACAATCAGACTGATTACGACATCAACATTCGTCTGGATGCAAACGATAGACAAAATTTGGAAGACCTGATGGAATTGAGTTTTTTAACTCCAAAAGGAGAGCGTATTTATCTATATCAATTTGCTGAAATCAAAGAAAAAGAAGGCGCATCCGAGTTGTATCGGGTCAATCGAGCAACTACAGTGGTGGTAGAAGCACAAATCGTCGGACGTCCATTTGGTGATGTGAGTGCAGAAATGGTAGAAATCGTAGAAAGTTTGACGTTACCTGAAGGCGCAGAAATCATTTATGAAGGTGCACAAAAACGGGAAACTCAAGGCTTCGGGAATATGAAATACGCGGGAATCGCTTCAATTTTGTTGCTCTATTTTATCATGGTTGCGTTATATGATTCATTCGCTTATCCGTTTGTGGTCTTGATTACGATTCCATTAGCGGTGATTGGGGCATTTTTAGCATTGGGACTATCAGGTGATGTGATTAGCTTATTTTCGATTACAGGAATGATGATGTTGATTGGGCTCGTAGCAAAGAACGCGATACTGGTGGTTGACTTTACAGTGGAGTTGCAACGACAAGGCACAGAACTACGAGAAGCATTAATTGAAGCTACTCGACTGCGATTGCGCCCCGTTTTAATGACCAATATTTCGATGATTATTGGCTTAATACCAATTGGAATTGCTACGGGTGCGGGTGCGGAATGGAAAAATGGCTTGGCTTGGGCGTTGATTGGAGGTTTAACAAGTTCAATGTTTTTATCTTTAGTTGTTGTACCTGTTTTTTACTTTTTAATGGAAAGTTTCTTACAATGGACAGGGCTCGGCAAGAAAAAAGTGATTGAGTTAGAAGAATAGAAATATTTTCGCCACGAAATTATACAGTGCATCAGTTTTTGTATACCGCGTAGCGTAAGTGAAATGAATTCAATAACTTGAACCATTATGCTTGTTCTTTTTCCTTCTAAAAACCTTTAAAAATAAGTCCGTAACGCGGCTATGCACTGATTTTTAAACCTTTTTACAAGAAAAAATTACGGCGCATTCTGGCTCAACTTATTAAATTCATTTCACTAATATTAAAAAAAGCGTATAA
>CAYUNA010000240.1:0-6743 GCA_964445895.1 uncultured Saprospiraceae bacterium
TAAAATAGGGTAAAAAAACATTATATTAAAAATTATTAGAATTTATGAATGAGGTTGAGCAAATTTTAAAGCCGCTCAAATCTCATTCATAAAGTCTATGGTCTTTTGTTTTTAAATAATTCTTACCCACAACATTTAAATATTTCAGCGACTATTTTTATTATAGAAAACCAATTTTCTAATCTCAGAATATACGCTTATATGAAACCTATTTTACGTTTGATTTTTGTATTTTTAACTATACCCGTATTTGCCAATCCTCCTATATCAAATTTTTGGGAAAGTAGCCTAATATCCGCTCAAAATCGGTCAAAAATAACCCAGCGACCTTATATGATTGTCTTCGAATCACCTGACTGTTTGCCCTGTCAATGGATGGACAATCAGACGTTTGAAAATGCGCAGGTAGCTGGTTTTATCGAGCAAAATTTAATTGCAGTAAAGGTCAATATTCGCACAGAGGAAGGTAAATCACTAATAAAAAAGCACCGGCTAACACAGTTGCCGACAATGATTATTTTTGATAAAAATGATATAGAAAAAGGTCGCTTAGATGAACCTGTGAATGCGAGAGGGATGCTTGATTTTATACGTCGGTATGCTATCAATGTGAATGGCACAAAACCGCTTGTAAATACAGCAAAACCCAATGATTACCAAGCAGAAGCGGTGGCAGCTTTGGTCCCGCAAGAGTCCCCTGCTTCGCCTACTGTAGACACGCCTGCAAGAAGGGTAAATGCCTCTTCTCCAGGCGGCACATTTAGTATTCAAATTGGTGCGTTTGCTACTAAAACGGCGGCCTATGAAGTGATGGGACGATTGAATGATAAATATGCTACAGCTGCCACAATTTACCCTGGTTTTACCAATGGAAAAAATTGGTATAAAGTCTCTATCGGCGTTTTTCATAGCCGACAAGAAGCGAATGATTTTAAATTTAAAATGCGGGGTGAAGGTTTTTCTGATGCTTTTGTTAAGGTGTGGTAGGAGAGGTGCGGGTTGGGCGGTTTTTTACACAGCAACTCGCAACCCTAAATCTGCGACTCACAATCCGAAATTTTACTACTTTTGCGACCATGAATTCACATCGACAACTCTACCAACAACGCGCCACTAAATTTGCTGAGACGGCGGATGATTTGCAGGCTAAATTTCAAAAATTCTCACTTGTTCGGCTACTCGCTTTCAGTATTGGCGTAGCAATAACGGCTTATGTTGGCGTTACTTTTGGCATTGTGGCGGGTTTTATCATCGCTGTTTTGGCATTAGCGGGTTTTGCTCAATTTGTGTTTTGGCATTTAAAAATTCAGGAAAATCAGCAGCATCAAGCAGCACTGGCGCAGATTAATGAAAATGAAATTGCTTATTTAAATAAAGCATATACTGAATTTGCGAATGGTAGCGCTTACGTTGATGCGGCACATCCATATACGGTTGATTTAGATATTTTTGGAGACTATTCGTTTTTTCAATATACAAATCGTGCGTCAACGATTATTGGTCAGAATCGGTATGCAGATTATTTGCAGAAAAATACCACGAAGGAAGAAATTCTAAACCGGCAAGAAGCAACAACGGAATTGCGTGAAAAACTGGAGTGGCGCCAACATCTACAAGCGCATGGATTGACAACCGAGGATGATATTGAGCATTTAAGATTATTAGAAAAATGGTTGAAAGATGAGCCGTTTGTTTTACCGAATAAATTGTATCAGGCAGCGATTTGGCTCGTGCCAATTTGGTTCATTTTGTCGATTTATTTAGCGGTTGTTTATTTGCCAAATTTGGGTGCGTTATTGTTTTTATTGCCGCAAGCGTGGATTATTAAAAAGACAATGGAACAAGTCAATCATGTGCATTTGCAAACTACTTATGCGGAAAAAACATTGGCACATTATGCTCGATTGATTGGGCATATTGAAACAGAAAAATTTCAAAGTGCAAAATTGGCAAAGTTGCAGATAGCTTTTTTGGGGGACAAAAATGCCTCAGTTTGTATTCATCAATTATCAAAAATTATTAGACAGCTCAATGTCCGCTACAATCCATTTTCTATTCTGCTAAATTTGAGCATGATGTGGGACTTGAAATACGTTTTGCAATTGGAAAAATGGAAGCGGGATTTGAAGGAGAATTTGCCCCAATGGTTTGAGTCTCTCGCAGAATTTGAAGCGATTTTATCTCTCTCCACTTTACATTATAATCATTCGGATTGGACATTTCCAATAATTAATGAAAACGAGGTTTTTAAAGGAACGGAAATTGGTCATCCTTTAATTGAAAAAGAAAAGCGCATTTGTAATACGATTGAAATTCCAACCAAAGGGCATATCAAGCTTATCACGGGGTCGAATATGGCAGGGAAAAGTACTTTTCTTCGGACGGTCGGACTCAATATTGCCCTTGCCATGAGTGGTGCGCCCGTATGTGCTCAAAAACTCGAATTGCCAATGCTGCAAGTGTACACAAGCATGCGTACGCAAGACGCGCTACACGAGAGTACGTCCTCTTTTTATGCAGAATTAAAACGCTTAAAATTTATCATCGAAGCGGTTGAAAATGGTGATAATATTTTATTTCTATTGGATGAAATTTTGAAAGGAACAAATTCTAAAGACCGTCACACAGGGTCAAAAGCATTGATTCAACAATTGATTGACAGCAAGGGGTCAGGGATTATTGCGACCCATGATTTAGAATTGGGTGGACTGGAAGCGACCTCCAATGGCTCGGTAGAAAATTTAAGAATTGAGGTTGAAATTAAGGATGGAAAACTGTTTTTTGACTATAAATTGAAAAAAGGAGTAAGTGAAAGTTTTAACGCAACGTTGTTGATGAAACAAATGGGAATTAAAATTAGAGAATAGATTTGTTTGGAAATAATAGCCTAAAAAAGAGAAAACCCTTGCTCTGGGAAAGCAAGGGTCTCTAACCCAAACAAATAAACACAAAAACTACTTTTTAAGATTCTGATGCAATTATAAGTACTTTTTAAATTACGAGCAATTTTTTTGTTTTTTGAATATGAGTTTTGTGACGTTTATTTTTGTGATAAAATGTTTTTTTGGTATTTAATTTGCTTGTTTTAAGCGTAAAAACCGTGACATAAAAAAAATAAACTTTTTATAAAGAAAAGTCACAATTTTACAATCATTTAATTTTTAATTTAAATCCAACAAAACGTTATCTTGTTTTATCTAAAACCACTTGAATTTCCATCTCTTCTTCCTCTCTTAGTATTTTGACCGCAACAGACTCTCCTGCTTTGTACTTTTCTAAAGCTAAAATCAAATCACTACCCGCTTCAATTTTATCATCATTAATTCCAATGATAACATCGCCCAGCCGAATCCGTCCGTACTGGTCGCGATAGGTCGGCTGAATGCCTGCTTTAGCTGCACCACTGTCTTGCATCACGTCAATAATTAGTGCGCCTTTTAGTCCAAGTCGCTCGTTAACTGATGGGTTTGCCAACTCAATACCTAACGACGGTCGTTGAATTTTGCCGTACTTTATCAACTCTGGCACCACCCAACTTACCACATCCGCTGGAATGGAAAATCCAATGCCCGCATACGCCCCTGAAGGACTATAAATCGCCGTATTGACACCAATCAATTGACCCGAAGAATTAAGTAATGGTCCACCAGAATTTCCTGGATTAATGGCGGCATCCGTCTGAATCACATCCCGAATTGGAACGCCAGCATCAGAGTTAATTTCACGCCCGAGAGCCGAAATAATACCCGTCGTTAAGGTCTGGTCAAGTCCAAAAGGATTCCCAATAGCGAGAACGCTTTGTCCAACAAGCAGATTGTCTGATTTAGCTACAGGGACGGGGCGTAACATCTTTTTTGGAGCGTCAATTTTTAGAACAGCAAGGTCTTTTTCGGGAGCGGCACCGACTAAAGTTGCGGTGTAAGTGGTCTGGTCATTCAACGTGACTTCCGCTCGACTTGCACCTTTGACAACATGGTAATTGGTAATAACATGACCTTTTTCATCCCAAAAAAATCCTGATCCTGTTCCACTCGGGATTTCGTAAACATTACGCGTCCAATAATCACGCTTGACACGAGAAGTGGTGATAAAAACAACGGACGGGGCAGCTACTTCAAAACGTTTAATTAATGATTTTTCAGCAGCATTGAGGTCGGTCGGAAGTTCGACGGGAATGGTATAATTTTGTTCAACAGCTGGTGTTGTTTCGTTGATTGTTGAATCGGCATTGTTCCAACTTGTGCCAACAAAAAAGCCGATTCCTAATAGGATTGCCCAAAGTAAAATGCGAATAATTTTGTTCATTTTTAAGGTTTTAAATTTTGCAAAAAAATAACAATATGATACTAACCTCTTCCGCTTGCAAAATTAGAGAAACTTCTAAGATTTCACCATTATTTTAACGCTGTTTAACGCTCATAAACCATCCCAAAACGCCTGGTAGTGCAAATCCCAGCGCGTTCAATGTACCATGCACCGCATACATCCAGGGTATTGAAAGAAAGGAAATGGGCACGTAATATCGCCAGCCATAGCCTATGGCCAAAGTCATTCCAGCCATCAATGCCAAGCCTGATAAGGCAAATAACCCGCGTGTTTTTCTTTTTGTTTTAAACGCCAAAAAAAAGTGTAAAAAGCCGATTCCAAAAGCAGAACTGGCTAAAATAGTAACAGATACCGTTTCGATTATTTCGGGTAATAAAAAATGGGAGGTTGTGATACCAATTGCCACCAAAGGGACGCCGATAATGATACCAAGACCGAATGTTTTTGCCCAAATATTTTTAAATTTTGGTAAAATCAAACCTGTCAAAATTGGTAAAATGAAACCCGCATAATTGAAATGTGCTGCTGTCAATAAAGTGATGGTCGCATCGAAATTGAAAGGGCGAAAATCTAAGCGGTCAGCAAATGCCCAAGCCGCTGCAACGGGTAAAAAAAGAGAAGCTGCGAGCAAGTTTAATTTAGCAATATTATAAGCCGCATTTTTTAACCATTTTTGAAATTTAACCAACGCCATCCATAGCGTCCAAAGCAACCAGGGAATGGTTAAAACAGCAGTAATCGGACTTTTTTCTAAAAGAAAGGCAGCTGTCAAAACGAGACCTGCGAATAAGCCGATTATGGTCTCTTTTTTTGAATATTTTAATAAAAAACCAGCAAAAGGCAGTAAAAACGTCGGTACAGCTAAAATTAGAATTTGTACATATCCAATTTGAAAAGGCGAAAAAGGCAGTTTGCAGAAAGCAAAAATTAGCCAACCGATGAAGCCAATACCTGCAAGCATTACTGCTTCTTTTTTATCTATTATTTTAGACATGAGCAGGCGTATTTTGATTGGCTAATTGGTGCATTCGTTGCATGGATTGTCTGACGAATTTTCGTTGGTAGGCACGGGCGATAGGGTAGCCCAATCTTGCCATCCAAAAACGTGGCCTGGAGAAGGCTCGAATGTGATAAAAGATACTACCGTCAGCTTCTTTTTCTATCCAAAAACATTCCTCACCGCGCTCAACATGTCCGGGCAGTGTACCATAGGCAAAACCAAATCGTTGCGCATCGTCTAAGGTATAAACAATTCGCGCTGCATTCATCCACCAAATACCAAACATTCGAAAAAATACGGCAACCGTTTTATTATTTTTTAAAGGTGTTTTTTGTGGAAGCGTCGTTGTCCAATCTTGTGGAAATTGTTGCCAATTTTTGAGCGCAATTTTTGCATTTTGCCATATTGTTTCGCCCTTACCAAGGTAAATTTTATTATGGTCGTTGTCGTAGCCTTCCACTTGTTCCGTTTTGGATGCGTTGACCTCTGGATAGCTGTATGGCAGTGGAGACTGTTCTTTTAAAAAAGTGGCTATTTTGTCTTTTTTTGGAAATGAAATGAAGGCTTGCATAGGCTTTTATTTATTGAAACAAGAGTTGTTTTCAATTGTTTCAATAAAAATTGAAAACTGATTAAATTTCCGCAATTTTTGAATTTTCCAACCATCCAATTTCCCCATTTGGTAGTCGCACCTGATGCCATGTTCCAACCGCATCCACCAGTCCAACCTTTGTGCCTTCGTGCAAAGTATTCAATGTGGTACTCGCTGCATCAGGACCACTTTTCAAATCTATTTGTTTTGCCAAAATCACTGCAGTACCGCTATTCTGTTCCATTTGTGCTCGACTATAAGCCAATGATAATGGGATAAAGCTTAATATTAAGGCAATCATTCCTCCAATAAATCCTCGCTTTTTTTGTTCTCGTGATTTGCCCATTAGCCACACGATAAATCCTGCCGCACCAATCCACAGCAGTAGCAAGCCGATGATGCCCCAGATGGTTGAAGAAGCTGATTGCTGCATGCTTTGCCACCAAGCAGCTAAGAAAAACGGAGGTAAGTTTTCAATTTCATCTATTCGATTGGCTTCCGCTAAAGACAAATTATACCGAACATCTTCATTGCCTGGGGCTAACAAGAGTGCCCGTTCGTAATGTAAAATTGCCTTGCCTAATTCATCATTTTTAAAATAAGCATTGCCTAAGTTATACTGCAATTCAAGACTTTGTACCTCTGTGCTTAAAATATCTTCATAGACTTTTGCTGCCTCTGCATATTTTTTTTGCTGATACAATTCATTGGCTTGAGTGAATAAATCATTGGCTTCACTTTGCGCAAAAATAGCGATTTGTAAAAAATAAGAAACGATTAAAAAAATTGATTTATACTTCATTTTTAAAAAATTGAAAATAGCAT
>CAYUNA010000241.1:0-6718 GCA_964445895.1 uncultured Saprospiraceae bacterium
TAATACTTATTTTAAATTCGTTTTTTCAGTATCAATTCGCTCCATTACTTTTTCGTAAATTTTCGCCATTTTAGTTGGATTTTGTTTCAAAAACACCACTGTACTGTCAAAATCAGCGCGCGAAACTTCGTGAATGTCCATTATTTGACTGTAATATTTCGCTATCATGGTATCTTTTTGCTTCATCGTCAAGGTTTGCGCGGCGACTTCAGATAGATGAATGTCTGCCAGGATTTTTACCATTTTTTCATCTTCAATTAATGGTTTAACCTCCGCTTCACAACTGACCAATAGCAGCGCGAATAATCCCAATATTAAATAGCTTATTTTCATACAAATAATCTTTAAGGAATGGGGCAAGAGTGTAGTGTTTTTTTAAACTCGAAAATCTTGCGATTTTCTCGTTTTTCATAACTTAAAGAGATTTACTTTACCCTGTAGTTAACTCCAACAACAATAACTCTATTTTGCAAAAATCATCGCTTCATCTTTAAACGCCTTAAACTCAATTGCATTACCACTTGGGTCAAGGAAAAACATCGTGGCTTGTTCGCCAACTTCCCCTTCAAAACGGATGTAAGGTGCAACGATAAACTCAATTTTGTTTTCCGTTAACTTTTTAGCTAAATTTTTCCAATCGTCCATTTCCAAAATTGCCCCAAAATGTTTAACAGGGACTTTTTTGCCATCTACTTCATTGACTGCTGCTTCTACATTGGGTACATTTACAACGTGTGCAGATAATTGATTGCCCCAAAAATCAAAATCAATCCATCGGTCAGTACTGCGCCCAATTTCACAGCCAAGTAAATCGCCGTAGAAGGTACGCGTTTCTTCAATATCATTGATAGGAAAAGCAAGGTGAAAAGGTCTTAATTTCATGATACTTTTATCTATATAGTTTAAAAATACGGCCAAAGTAATATTTTTATACAATTCAAAACAACGATTGCGGAGAGGATTGGGTTTTTCCAATCAGATTCCAAAAACTAAACCTAAAATTTAACTGTTCTTTTGGGGGGAATCCCATAATTTAGGGTATTTTACTTCAACAAAATTTTCGTTTTTTTTAAATCCTTCGTGGCGGCTCGAATATAAGGAACGCGAGTTCAAGAACCGAAGGTTATTATAAGAGGCATTTTTTGAAGGAATAGCCGCAGCTATTGCTGATAAAAATAACGAAGTAAAATCCAAAAAGATGCCGTCATAAATTGTGTAAGTTATTTTTGTCCAAGCACTTACCATTTTTTAGAATTATAAAATAATGAAAAACACTTCTTACTTATATATACTATTAAGTCTCTTCGTTTTTTCTTGTGAACAAGAATTTGACCCAAACATCCCGATTACACCACCAGAAATAGTTGTTGAAGGGGTGATTGAAGCAGGTGACCAACCCACACCGCCTTACGTGATATTGACGCGTAGTGTTCCGTTTTTTACTGAAATTGGTGAAGACGCGCTTAACGATATTTTTATTCATGATGCTGAAATTATGGTAAAGGAAGGAACGACAGAAGTCACCTTGCAAGAGCTTTGCATTGAAAACTTAACCGAAGAACAAAAAATGTTAGCATCGGACATTTTCGGTATTGATTTAACCGATATTTCAGTCAATTTTTGTGTCTATACCGACCTTACCTTTTCGATGTTGGGCGAAACGGGTAAGCAGTACGATTTGACCATTCAAGTGGACGATAAAACCCTCACTGCTACCACAACAATTCCCGATTTAGTGCCGTTGGACACTATGTATTTTCAAGAACCTCCGGGCGAACCGAATGATTCATTGATGGAGTTAACTGCTTTTATTACAGACCCCGTGGGTGTGCCAAATTTTTACCGATATTTCACCAAAGTCAACGATGAACCCTTATTGCCGGGCTTTCCGTCTTCTACCGATGACCGTGTTTTTGATGGATTAACTTTTCAATTTCCATTGGCGAAAGCGGAATCACGAGAACTGGATTTTTCAGAGATTGATCTCAATACTTTAGGCTTGTTTTTACGAGGCGATTCGGTGACTGTCAAGTGGACTACGATTGATGCAATGCATTATGATTTTTGGAATACGTTGGAATTTAACGCAGCTAATGCTGGACCATTTTCCACTTATACGCGTATCGAATCTAATGTGGAAGGCGGGTTAGGGGTATGGGGTGGTTATAATGCGACTTACACCAATTTGGTGGTGCCAACGGAATAAAAAACTACAATTTTATACGGAAATGGCTACTTATTTATAGGTAAAAATGCCGAAAATTGACCTCAAAAAATGTATTCCTCTTTTTTTGTTTTACTTTTATGATTCTCCCCTTTTTTAGTACTACAAGATTGTTTGTTTTTTGCATACAAAACAATGAGCATTCTCAACACTTCTTCTATGCGATTCATCTTTTATTCAAAGGTCACTCTTTTATTGTTTGGACTAACTTTTTTTTCTTTCAACAATGTTCCCGAACAAGATAATAGTTTTAATCCAACTGCGGGTTTTATTCCTTCTTTGGCAGAAAATGCGGTAATTTCAGCAACTTCCAATAGTAAAGATTTGGCGAATGTCAAAGACGGCGACCCTTCTACTTATTGGCAATCTGACGCGCCGTTGCCACAAGGGTTTATTCAGCGAAAAGATTTGAACTATTTTTATAAAAAATCCTCCAGATTCTTTTCATTTGAAGATGGTGAAAAAATATGTGATGGAGATTTAAATAATTCTGTTTTTATTAAAAAAAAGGGAGACAAAGCGGCAATAAAAATAGTGTTTTCAAAAGGAAAATACCTGCATTCTCTTGCCACTAAATTGCAAATTGAGTCGGATGTTGAAGTTGTTGCTGTTTTAAATAATGGACAAAAAAAGAGATTGGATGTTTACAATTCTTCTAAAAATTACCAGTTGCAAAGTGTTGATATTCAGGAAGTAGTGAAAAGTATTGCCTTTATTTCAAACAAAGATTTTTCTGTTTTTGAAATAGCTGCTTTGGCTCAATTACCAAAAGAATCACTTGTTTTTGACTTTTTAGAAACTAAGAAAGTAGGTAAGCTGATTTTGAAAAACTGGTCAGGTGGGCAGGCGATAAAATCAACGACGGTGTTGGTTAGTAATGATAAAAAAAACTGGGAAAAAGTGCGGACTTTTCGGGGTGAATTTGCCTTTCCGTATGCCGTTAATTTTCCAGAAGAAAAACAAGCACAATATTTAAAATTAGAGTGCGAAATGACGGGGAAGGATTGGCAAAAGGCGTCCATTTTTGAGTTGAAAATTTATGATGAAAACGGCGAATTCGGAGCAAAACCATTGGCTCAAAAAAGTCCTGCCAATTTGAAAGAAATGCTCGGTGTCAACGGCTATTGGAGTTGGGGAACGAATAATTTTTCTACACTACTCAAATCGAATGAAGGGCCACAATTGTACCAGTCACTTTCCTCACACGGACGCAATTATCACGACCTTACATGGGACTTAAAATCACCCGACCAACCCATTGATTTTGCTAAGATGAAAACCGCTGGAACACCTGCCAAAGAATGGTTAAACTGGGATAGAGAATACAAAGCCTGGACGGATGCAGGGATGGATATTCAGGCAACTATTCAATTCTATCGCTTCAAAGATAAGGAATGGAAAACACCTTATCAATCTGCCTATAAATATGGACACGCTTATGCTAAATACTTTGGGGCAACGCAAGGAAATGGATTAATTTGCGCCATAGAAGTTGGCAATGAACCATGGCAGTACAATGCTAAAACCTATCAAGATATCCTTTACGGTATGGCGAAAGGTGCGAAAATGGCAGACCCTAATTTGGAAGTTTTTCCGTGTGCTTTGCAGGCTGCTGACCCAGATGCGGAGACAAATGGAGGATTTAAAAATTACATTGGCGCACGGATACCAAAAGGGGTAATGCCATATTTGGATGGTATCAATATCCATGCGTACAGTTATATTTTAGACGAAAGAGGACAACGGAAATCAACTTATCCAGAACATCAAAATTCGACTTTTTGGGAAGTGCTGAATGCAATAGAGTGGCGGAATATAAATATGCCTGGTAAGAAGATTTATCTTTCAGAATGGGGCTATGATGGCGAAGGTGGCGGCGAAGATTGCACGCATCCGGAGTGTATTTCAGAAGGTGCGGCAGCCAATTATTCATTGAGAACTTTGCTAATTGCAGCACGCCTGGGATTGCACCGCGCAACGTGGTATTTTTATGCCAATACGGAAGAACAATCAGGGCTTTACACGCGGTCAGGATTGACGAGTTCTAAGCGTCATGGATTCCAAAAGAAGGAGGTTTTTCATGCTTTAGAAAACTTAGTACAGAAATATGGCGAGTTACATTTTTCAGAAATTTTGCAAGAAAATTCAGAGGGTTGGATTTATAGATTTAAAACGACAGATGAAAAGAAAGAATTTATAATTGCTTGGAAGCCAGTTGATTACAGGCAAAGAAAATTGCTGTCCGAATATGTTCTAAAGGGAAATAAGACCGTGAAAAGTGCCAGTTTTTTGCAAGCACCTGATTTTAATTTTTCCCAAGATGAGTTAACTTCGATTACAAATGATAAAACCATATTACGATTCTCCGCAATTCCAGCAATTTTTGAATTAGAAAATTAAATATTTAAAAAAGAATAATTATATTTGTCTTACTTTACGATTAGAGGTCAAATCTGCCAATAAAAATACCTGAATTTCAACTACAATTTGACATATAAACACAGGAAGGCATTGGGTTTGGCCTCTCTTTAATCGTGGCACTTAATTATTCACATTTCTGCAATAATTGTTTCCTTTTCTGCTGTATTTCTTCAAAGATATTTACAGGTAAATTTTTAACTTTTTGAGCCTGCCAAGTCAGATTAAAATAATATTTGGATTTTAAATAAAACCATCCAGATATGGGTATCACAAAAATTAAAGGTAACCAAAGATAGACTCCTTTTATCAATCCAATTACTAAAAAAATCATTAAATAAACGGCATAAAAAACGATGGCGAGCGTTATTTTTATAGGGATTTCAAAAGTCAAATCATTCGGGATGAGGGACTTTGCAGCTTTACCAGCCAGCCACATTGGTAGCCAATTTAGGAGGAAGCCAATTAATGCCATTGGCGAAATAAAGAGAAGTATTAATTTGTTGGTTAAATCAGCGAAATTATGAGCGACAAAACCTAAGTCTTGAAGATTGTTTTTATTTAGAAAATGCTGATAATCAACTGTTTGTGATTTGAAAATTGCTTTTTCATTAGGAGTTAAATTACTGATTTTTTCAGCTAAAGCCACTTCTGATTTGAGCAGTTTTGAGCTATCATTCATTTCTTTGGAATGCAAATTTTCCCACTCGTTTCGATTGATTTCTAATAAAAAATCTACCCAATCTTCTTCTCCTTTTTCAATTTGAATCACATTGGCACTCAACTTCTTTTTCAACTCTTCAGTCACTTCCCGAATCGCTTTTGCAGGTGCTTCCTCATGTATTTTTCGATAGTCTTGAATGCGAATTGGCGGCGCAAAATTCAACATCGCAATGTGCCGCATCTCCTCCGCTTTCGTATAGTTCACGCCCACTGGCACAATGTATAAATCCAGGTCGGGTTGATGGTCTAATGCCCCAAAAGCCAACCTTGCCGTTCCTTTTTTTAATGGTCGCAATCGTTTTTCGTGTTCCGTTCCACCTTCCGCCATTATTAACACTACTTTTTCTTCCGAAAACGCCTGATAACATTCCTTAAAACTTTCATAATTTGCTTTCAATTTGCCATAGCCGCCATCCTGAATTCGATAAATCGGAATGATGTTAAAATCTGCTAAAACCTTAGCGAAGAATGGATTTGCAAAAAAATCGCCCCGTGCTAAAAAATTCAGTGGACGGTCTTGAAAACTCGCTACAATGCAGGGTTCTACGAAAGCCGTCGGATGATTCAACGCTAAAATTACTGGTTTGTCCTTGGGGATATTTTGGACATTAGAAAAGAATATTTTTCGGAAATAAATAGAGAAAGCAACGTGGGCCAACGGTTTCGCAATCTGATAAAGCATGCAATGTTTTTTCGCAAAAGTAGGTGATTATTTCGATTAATTGATTATTCCGAATGAATTGATTCAAAAAAGGATGCCCCACATACGGCACGGGCAGCAGGACATCCGAAGGAAAATTAAGAACAACTTTTTGCGGTATTTTGGAAATTTTAAAAACCTAAACCAAAAGCCGCATCTGCAACTTTCGATTTAGGTCGATTTTAAAAGAGCGTGACTAAATCAAGCAGTGTAAAGGAGTTTTCATAGCCTTAATTTGTATTTAATATTTAGCCGATAGTGCCTATTGCACTCTAATTTTGTCATAAAACCGCATTGTCTCATTTTCCATTTGTAAAAAATAAACACCTTTTGAAAATTGGTAACTAATACGCGAATGTCATTGCCTCTGGAAAAAAAAATCAGTGGTGCGGGCGGACAGCGCATCGCTAATGAACTTGCAAAAAATAATTCATATTCTCAAAAATAATTTTTGTCGGGTCAAGTGGGAGTTGGTAGAGAATTATTAATTTTTAGTAAAACTACCGCTTATTTTCAATAATAAATAGCCCCATTTACTAAACACCTCTGCTCACTGTGTGAATGTGCCCAATCACTTATTGAATGAGATAATGACCTCTAATAAAAAAGACTCCTTATTTCTACTTTGGCACTTTAGAATTTGGTTTTGTTCC
>CAYUNA010000242.1:0-6713 GCA_964445895.1 uncultured Saprospiraceae bacterium
TCCTACCGTACCTCCTCTACATCAACGTTTTTTCATAAATCCGATATCGCTTATACGGCGTCATATTCACTCCTTCCACACCGCGTTTCATCATTTCATTGTTTTCTAAAATCCACGAAGCCTCCGCTTGAGTATAGCCTTTGTTTAAGGCATTTGAAATCACTTTTGCATATAAAATACCTTCAATTCCGCGACTGCGATATTCCTCTAAAACACCTAACAATAAAACCCGAATCCGTGTAATTTTTTTCTTTCCAAACAAAATTTTAAAAATGCCAAACGGTAACAGTCGACCGCGTTTCACTTTTTTCAACACCATATTCATATCCGGAATTGCGCCCACAAAGCCCACTGTCTCGCCATCTTTTTCTGCTAATAAAACCAAGTCGGGGTCAGCTATTAATTTCAAATCATCACCAAGATGCTTGAATTCTTCGCTCGTTGGCGGCACAAAACCCCAGTTTTTATCCCAAGCTTGGATATATACTTTTTCAAGCCGTTTAATTTCTTCTTTAAATTTTTTCATATTGATTGACCGAATCGTAATTCCTCTCCCTGCCAAACGTTCCTCTAACCGACTCGCCAACTTCACCGCCTTCATATTTGCCTCCTCTTTTGTCACATGATACGCGAGCATATCCATTGATTTTTCAAAACCATATCGCTCTAAAAAATCCTTGAAATACGCTTTATTATACGTCATACTCACTACCGGCGGACGATTAAATCCATCCACCAAAAGCCCCGCCGTATCATTTGTGGAAAAGTTGGTTGGCCCCAAAATTGCCGTCAAATTTTCCTTTTTGCACCAATCACTCGCGGTGTCCAAGAGTAATTTTGCCACGTCGTAATCTTCAATCACGTCGAAAAAACCGAAAAACCCTTTCGTTCCACCACCGATAAATTCGTTGTAATTATTATTGCGAATCGCTGCAATACGCCCGACTATTTTCTCGCCTCTTTTTGCTAAAAACAAAGTCGCTTTAGAATGTTTGAAAAATGGATTTTTCGTTTCATTCATCAAATCTTTTTGTCCAATAAAAACTTCGGGAACATAGTTCTCGTCATCCGCGTAAAGGTCATGTGGAAAGTCAATAAATTGTTTTTTAAGTCGCTTCGTTGTTACTTCGATTATTTTCATGTTGGAAAGTTTATTTGGCAAAATTAAAAAGGGAATTCAATCGAAAGGTATTTTTTGTAAAATAAAAGCAGCATTTAAGTTAAAAATTTCCCCAAGTCCGCTTTGGTCGTGGCAACGGCTTGTCATCATGCAAAACAATAAATTGGTCTGCCAAAATCGCACTCAATGGCTGAAAAACCTGATTTTCAAATGCTCCAAAGACCGTAATTGACTGTCCACCACTCAATGCCAATAACGTCCAAGCCGTTGTTTCTTTCGTCTTTAACGGCAGCATCTTTTTATTTTTATCTAAAATATAGAAATCATTTTTTTCAAAAACAGGCACAACTTCATCTAAAATGGCAGGAAAAACCAGCAACCAGGGATTGTTGCCAACAGCCTTGGCATATTGTTTTGAAAAAACGTCAAAATCTGCAAATCCGTTCACTAAAAATGGCTCGACAACCGTTTGAAAATTACGCAAAGTAACCCGCAATGGATGCGCTGACGGATAATAAACGACCTCGCCACGAAACTGATTACCTGGTTTAAAATTCGTCTCATACGGATTCGTTCCCCACGCATATTCGAGCAACAACGCCACTTTTTGCGTTTGCTCCCCTGCTATCCAAGTCCGCCGATAAAACAAATTGGTATCCTCATCTTTACCTTCTGTTTGCCCAATAACCAACCAGGTATCTTGCACTCCTTTTACTCCAATCAATTCCTCTTTTTTGACATTAATTCCTGCTTGATTCAACATTTCTTGCTGCAACGCTGGCGGCAATTGCTGTATATTTTTAAACCCTTTCAACAATAAATACAACTCACCAATCTCTGCCAACATCGTTTCGTGCCAATTCGGTTTTCCAAATAAGGTCGGCAAATGTCGCACTCGTCGCGCCAGTCTTCCACACTTTGCATTCACCAAACGCCCTGCTATTTCTTCCCAAAACTCAGGCGGCTGCACTTCCAAATTTGCCAGCCCCTGCCGAATGACATCCTTCAACCAGAGGTTCAATTCATTCAGACCTTCTTCCATTTGTCGCAACCGTTTTTCGCGGGTTTTCAAGCGCAATTCAGCGAGCTGTGCTTCTTGAGCTTCCGTTCGCTGTGCCGCAGGTTGGTCTTTTATCAATAACCAATCGGTTACCCAAATCGGTAAAGTTGGGTTAATTTGAAAAGAATTTCCGTTTTCTACAAATAGCGTCATCAAGGCCAAAACATGTGGACACGGCTTTTTTCGAGAAGGACAATTGCACTTGAATTGCTTCGTTTTTGGCAGAAATTGCGTTTTATAATAAGCAACACCATTGCTTTTCACTTCGCCCCAAACAACTTCTTCGTTAGCTTCTAATACGCGCCATTTTTTAGTAGAAACAAGCGGCTTGGCTTTTTCCAAATCGGCGGTAGAGGTTGCTAAGGCAGTAATTTTATCAATAGTTAGCATCTACAAATCAATCTTCATAAAAACTGGACAATGATCAGAATGCACCGCATCTCCCAACTGTCGCGCTTCCAAAATTTTATCTTGCATATTGTTACTCACCGATTGGTAGTCAATTCGCCAACCTTTATTATTTTTCCGTGCGCCAAATCGGTATGTCCACCAACTATAATCTTCGCCATCAGGGTTCAAGTGTCGATAGGCATCCGTGAAGCCACTTTCCAACCATTTGGTCATCCACTCCCGTTCTTCAGGCAAGAAACCAGAGCTTTTTTTATTGCCTTTGGGATTGTGAATATCCATTTCGGTATGTGCAATATTGTAGTCGCCAACAATGATTAGTTTCGGACGTTCTTTTTTCAACGCTTCAATATATTCAAAAAAGTCATCTAAAAATTCCATCTTAAATGCTTGTCTAACCTCACCACTACTACCCGACGGAAAATAACAATTCAAAATACTCCAATCACCAAAATCTGCTCGAATAATGCGCCCTTCAAAGTCATACTTCTCTATTCCACAACCCAAAACTACCTTGTCTGGTTCGACTTTTGAAAAAATAGCAACACCACTATATCCTTTTTTTTGCGCCGAAAACCAGTGGTGCTTGTACCCCAAATCTTCTAAAGGCGTAACATCAACTTGTTCCTGATTCGCCTTCGTTTCTTGCAGACAAATGATGTCAAAATCATTAGACTTCACCCATTCTGTAAAATCTTTTTTTAAAGCCGCACGAATGCCGTTGACGTTGTAGGAAATTATATTTTTTGCCATTTTATATTTTATTTGTGTTAGAATAACAACTAAACACCATTTATTTTACTTCTCCGCATAAACTTGAAAATAGTAACACTCCTCTATCATTTGCTCATAAAACTCTGTATCAGACAATTTTTCTTTCAGCATTTTAAAATTGACTAAGTAAGAATCGGGTAATTTTGGAATCTGATTGCAACATGGTTCACGCTTGTATTGTTTGCTCATAAAATACATTTTTTGCTCACATTTTGCTGCCATAAACGCCGCCCGTGCTGTCAATTCTGGATTCAGGGAAAGCAGCTTCGTTTTTTCAAAATAATACAATGCCTTCGACACATCGGTATGTTCAATATTGTCGTACGGAAATTGTGGATATGGATAAATATCATCTTTATCTTTATGCAACCGCGTCCACGTTGCGCCACTTCTAAAATAATCCATTGCTCCCCAGGAATAACCAAAATAAGAGGTATTATAGAACGCTAAACCAAGCTGATAAAAATACGGCGCATTGTTTTCCAACTCGCCCCGCGCCTTATATTCAAAGTCTAAAATCTTCTCCAACATCTCCCCTTTATTGTACATCGCTGAAGAATCAATGTCTTCATAACAATGTACACATTCATCAAAGTGCTGCTTGAACGGCTGAAAAACACCGTACCTATCCCATTCCGTTCGCGGAATTTCTTTATACAATTCAAATGCCGCCTCCAACTGATATTCGCGCATCAACATAGTCGCTTGAATATCCAATAAATCATAGACTAAAGATTCTCCTTCATGATTGGATAAGAGCATATCTTCAAACCTTGAACGGTCTGCTTTGGTGGCTAACAACATTAAATTGCGCAAAATATCTTCGCGGGGATGTGGTTTTAAATCACTCAAAGGATATTTTACTAAAAATCGCTTACCCGCCTCTTTCGATTTTTTATATAAAAAATCCAGTTTATCGCGCAAGAAATCCGGAAAATCCGGGTATGCTTTATAAGATTCATTGTCTTTTAAAATTGAAAAAATTTCGTTCTCTACATCTTCATTAATGTTGCGATAAGCGTTGACTTTTAAAACGGTTTGAAAAGTTTCTAATTGCAATTTTAAATTTTCATCCTCAACCGTCCGCGCTACTTCCTCAAAGGTTTTATTGGCTGCATAAAAATCACCTGCCAGCAATTCTAAATAGCCTTCTGCGATGTGCCAAACATCTAATTCGATTGCTTTCTCTTCTGCTCGAACTTGTCGAACGAACGCCTGCATTTCAATCAAATAATCTTCCATATACGGCTTCGGAATACCGTGATTTCGCTTATTGCGTTTTGCATTATCATTAAAAGCCAATCCCAATAAGTTCTTTTCTAATTTTTTCATTTCCTTTAATAAAAGGACTTCTAAATGCTCATTTTTGGGGTCTAAATCATATATGGCTTGCATTTCTTTGACGGCTTTCGCATCCGCTAAATTGCCTCGAATGGCATATAAATTAGCACGTTCATGGTCATTTTTGCAAAGCAATAAACAGGCTTTCCACTCTTCCTCTGTTTTAATAGAAAAACTTTGAAACGCTGAATGTTCTTTACTCGGACAATTTTCAAAAATCAAAGAAAATAAATAAGATGCCTCCACATTTTGACCTAATGCCATCATCGCTCCCGCCTTGTGTCCCAATATCCAATACGGTAAAAAACTCTCGTCCATTCGACTCAATTGACGGTCAACTTTCGGGATAGCGAAATCATACATATCCAACGCCAACTGGTAATCTTTGGAATAATGCGCCATCCGAACAACCTGATATGCATACCGCAAGCGAATATACGGCGACTTGGTACGCATCAACTCTTTGCGCCCTTGTGTCACCAATCGACGCATGGCAGAGTAGTCTTTTTTCACGTCAGACCAGGCATCATTTTGGGTAACATACGGCTCGCAGCGTTTTGCAAAAATTAAATAATCAACCGTTTCTACACATTTTTTATCCATCACATAGTCCGCAAAGGAATTGTTTGCCAAACGCGCAGGAACGGACATATTTTTACTCCCTACTGCCGTTCTCAGCAGTTCTAAATCCGTAACGCTTGCTTTATAAATGATGAATTCTAAATCCCCTTCTGTCACCCAACCACAAAAGCGTTCTTGCCATTCCGCTAAATTGTCCAGCTGCTTTTGCTCCGTTTCATTTTTAAAATATTGATTATATAAATCCGTAAAGGACATCAAAAACGGTGCGTCACTTTCTTTTAAATTAAAAATATCAGGATTGATAAATGTGTAACCTTGAAAATTACGGTTGATTGGTCCGCAGGCGTTGGAGGTTTTGGTGGGCATCAAGAACAATAGGGAGCAGATACCCCCAATCCCTAAAGAGGAGTACATCCGGGATTTTTTGTTTAATCGAAAAAAATTGAACAACCTTGCTTGCAAACTATTTATATGCTCTAAAAAATCAAAATGAAAAACGGCAGTACTCCCCTGTAGGAGTCGTCGGGAGTCATTACCTAATTGTCCATTTCTTTTTTTCAAAACTACTTATTTTTTTTTCGTAAAATAAAATTCTCACCTAAATACAATCGCCGCACTTCTGGGTCTGCTGCCAATTCTTCCGCTGTGCCACTCCGCAAAATTTGACCGTCGTACATTAAATAGGTTCGGTCGGTAATCGACAATGTTTCTTGTACGTTATGGTCAGTGATGAGGATGCCGATATTTTTAGTTTTGAGCTTTTCTACAATTTGTTGAATATCTTCTACGGCAATTGGGTCGATGCCCGCGAAGGGTTCATCTAGAAGAATAAACTTAGGGTCGGTGGCAAGGGCACGTGCAATTTCTGTACGTCGTCGTTCGCCTCCGGAGAGGGTATCCCCTTTACTTTTTCGGACTTTTCCCAAGCTAAATTCTTCAATCAAGCTCTCCGTTTTGTCGCGTTGTTCTGCTTTAGAAAGGCTTGTCATTTCCAGCACCGCAGCGATATTATCTTCAACGCTTAATTTTCTAAAAACCGAGGGTTCTTGCGGCAAATAACCAATTCCGTTTTTTGCCCGACGGTACATTGGTAAGCTGGTGATGTTGTCATTTTCTAAGAAAACATCTCCTGCATTGGGCTTGATAAAACCTACGACCATGTAGAAAGTCGTCGTTTTTCCAGCACCGTTTGGTCCAAGCAACCCTACAATTTCACCTTGATTCACATTAATAGACACGCCCCGAACAACTGTCCGTGCGCCATATTTTTTCACTAAATTATTTGCTGCTAAAATCATACGATTGACTCGATTTTCTTGATTGACTCGATTATTTCGATTAGGGCACTGTGAAGTGTTTTAACAACGATTTTTATTTTAGCGAAGTTACGGGATTAACTTTGTATTAGGAAACGTTCTCTTGTCATTC
>CAYUNA010000243.1:0-6694 GCA_964445895.1 uncultured Saprospiraceae bacterium
TAGCAGATACCCTAAAGGTATCCGCTACCCGCGCTTAATTCAACAGCATTGCCCTTAAGGGATTACTCAATGTCTTTTCGAAGCTGTCCCAACTTGACCGCAAATAATTCCAGTGGCTACCGCAGCATTTAATGATTCTGCACCGCCATATTGTCCTTTTGGAATAGCAATTTTAAAATCCGCTGCTGCCTGCAATTCATTTGAAATGCCTTTACTTTCATTGCCAATAACAACGATTCCATTTTTAGAAAAGCTGGTTTCAAAAACATTTTTTCCACCTAACACAGCGGCATAAGTCGGCACATTCGGTACTTCAGTTTTTAAGTCAAAAAAATCCTTTTGTAAAATTTTTACCCGTAAAAATGCGCCCATGGAAGATTGAATAACTTTAGAATTTGACCAGTCTACACAGCCTTTTGAACAAAAAACATAAGCAAACCCAAACCAGTCTGCAATGCGCCAAATGGTGCCTAAATTGCCGGGGTCTTGAATATTATCTAAATAAAGGGCATATCTATTGTCGAGAAGTTCTTTTTGAAAATCAGTAGCTGGTTTTTCTACAACCACAAAGACCTGGTTGGGGGTCGAGAGGTTAGAAATTTGCTTCAATTCTTTATCTGAAACTTCATTAAATAAATACAATCTCCCCTTCAACAACGCTCGGTTTTGGTCAAACCAACTGGCTAACGCAAATACCTTTTTTATGGTAAAATGCTCGTTTTCCAATACCTCTTGAACAATTTTTTCGCCCTCAACGGTGAAGACGTTGTGCTTGTCCCGAAATTTTTTTTGTGTTAGGGAGCGAAGGTATTTTTGTTGATTGATGGATAGCATGTTGTGTATTTCATTAGAATATTTGGCAAGAATACAAAAGTTTTTGAAATTTTTGTATTTTGGATGCCTCTGAAAAGAAGTCGTTAAGAGTTGGCAAATTACCCATTAGAATGGTCGGAAATTTCGTTTTTGTTCCTACATTTGGATTTTTACTAAAAAACAATCAAATAATCAGACATTCCATTCAATATCTGCTGGTTTTATCCCTGTTTTGCTTGCTTACCGCCTGCAACTCAACCCGTTTTTTGAAAGGTGACCAGGTTTATTTGTCCAAAAATTCGGTACAATTTGCAAAGCATCAGGAGAGCAAAATTACAAATAAATCGAACTTAGCTTACGAATTAGCAAATTTGGCGGTACAAAAGCCGAATGAAAAGTTTTTTTCGATACCGCGGCAATACTTCTATTTTCATTCGATGGACACCGTCGGACGGAATAAAATTGGAATGGGCGCAACCAAATTTTTAAGAGAAAAAATTGGAGAGCAACCTGTTTTTTATGATGAAAACCTGGCACAAGCCTCCGTCGAACGCTTGAAGAATTACATGTTTGAACGCGGCTATTTTCACAATGATGTGAGCTTTTATACCCGCTACAAAAAGAAAGGACAAAAGGTCGAAGTCATTTATGTTGTCGAACCTAACGGTCAGTATGTTGTGGATACCATGCGCTTTGAAACGAGGGATACTGCGGTGCAAAATTCTCTGGCAATAATTAGCAAAAAATCCCGCTTAAACCCAGGTGCACCCGTCGATGCCGCTTTATACGAACAAGAAGTGAATCGCGTGTATCAGCATCTTCGCAATGACGGATATGCCTATTTTTTGCCGCAATATATCAGCAAACCCATCGCCCGGGATACTGGTGGACAAGACGTGAATTTACGTCTCGAAATCGCTGCACCCAAAGGTGATTCTCTCCATCGAAAATACACGATTGGTGACATTACGATTTATCCAGAAAGCAAGGCAGCGAATTTTTTGACAGTCCAGCCAGATACGATTATTGATGGGGTTTATTTCGTGACTGGAGGACAGCCGTTTGACATTAAACCACGGATTTTGCTCCGTTCAGTATTATTGGAAAAAGGAGAATTGTTTCGACAAAAAGACGTGAATGATACTTATCGACGATTGAATTCACTGGGCGTTTTTAGTTTTGTAAATATCAATTATGAACCTGATTCGGTGCAAAAAGATGTGTTGAATTTTAAAATTTATTTGACCGCTAATAAAAAATGGGCGTTTGGATTTGATGGGGATTGGTACTTGTCTGAACGGAATATTCCAGGGGGAAATCAAAATTTACTGGGACTTTCTTTGAACCCTTCTTTACAAAATAGAAACTTCAGAAACAAAGCAGAATTGTTGGTGATGAACGTTGATTTGGGGTTAGAACTAGCACCTTTCGCCGATACGAATGTCATCAATACACTGGATTTTAAAATACAAGGAGATTGGAATTTTCCGCGTTTTGAAGACTATTTTCGGTTTTATAGGGGGTTGAAAAATCTCAAATTAATGCCCCAAAAACATTATGACAATCTACGGTCAAAAGCCACAAGTCGGTTGTCATCAGGATACAATCAGCAGATTTTAATTAACCGGTATCAGTTGTACATTTCCAATGTCTCTTATGGATTTACGATGCAGCGGACGGTGAGGAGTCGGTTGGATGTCAATAATTTTGGGATAGATGTATTGATTCCGATTGTTCAACCGGCATTTCAGGTGGTTTTGGATGAAAATCGGTTTTTGGAACGTAGTTTTCAATCGCAGTTGATAACTGGATTTTTATTCAAAGATTTGAGTTTTATTGCCACCACAAAGCCGAGTCTGAAAGGACATTTTTGGCGGTTTGATGGAGAGTTAGATTTATCGGGGTTGGAAATTTGGGGTGCCAATAAAATCTATAATGCTGTTGCTGACAGAGCTACTAAATTTCAGTTGTTTGAAGCCGATTTTGCCCAATATATTAAGCTTGAAGCTGATTTGAAACGCTATTGGACGATTACTCGTGAGCGTAGTTTTGTAGCCCGACTAAACACTGGAATTGCCGTGCCTTTTGGCTTTGCAGAGACCGTGCCGTACGTGAAGCAGTTTTTTGTCGGTGGACCACAAAGTTTGCGTGGCTGGAATGCACGGGCGATTGGTCCTGGTTCATTTTTAGATACATTGACTCTTGACCAAAGCAACCAAAACCTATTTTACCAGACGGGTGATTTTAAAATTGAAACAAACTTCGAATACCGTTTCCCAATTGTTGATTTCTTTGGAAAGATTAATGGTGCTGTGTTTATTGACGCTGGAAATATCTGGTCACTTGGCGTTATTAATGAAGAAGAACGCCCCGGTTCGACGCTTGCCCTCAAACGCACGACCAACCAAGATGGCGTGATTACGAATGACTTATTTTTAAGAGAATTTGCCATTAGCGGAGGGGTAGGAGTCCGCTGGGATTTGACGTATTTTATTTTTCGATTAGACCTCGGTACACCGATTAAAAATAATTTCCCGGACTTTGATAGAGACAATTCGTATTGGGTAGATTTTTCCCAATGGCGGTTTAGAGATGTGGTTTGGAATATTGGACTTGGGTATCCGTTTTAATAATACACGCCGTCTATAAATCACAAAAGCGATTAGCTGATTGTCAGCTAACCGCTTTATGCTTTCTCATGGTGTCGGTTTTAAACCAAAAACCGAGACAAAAATATATATTATTTTTGAAAATAACTAAGGAAATATAGATTTTTTTCAAATAATAATGATTTTATATGAAATAGGATAGCGAACAGTGATTTTCGCTGTAAAATAGAATCTGGTAAAGCGAGTTTGTATCAAGAAATCTCCTGGTCGAATGCATCTTTAAATATTCTATTTTTGTAAAACAAAACTACAATCCACATCGCTCCAACCATTTAAAAATAATCTTACCCGCTTCATCCAAATCTTTTCCAAAAGCAAAAATACCTTCCTCATGTCCTTCCATCACAAATATTTTCACTGAAGGCAAATCTGTTTTTTTCAATAAATCAATAATCGAAAAAGCCATTTCAGGAGTACCATACGTAGCAGACTGGTCGGTGGTTGGGACTTGATGCAGTAGCTTCTTCCAAAGGTCTAAATGATGGATATGAATAACACCATTGACCCAAGGGCATTCCTGATAAATGACGGCGTGGCTCATGGATTCGGAGGAGGCAACGATTGGGCCACGGCAAGTTAGGCGATTTTTTAGTAAGTCAAAATCAATAACCCGGGCATAATGTTCATTGGTCAAATGGGAAAAATTACCGGTCGCCGAACCGCTGATGTAGAATTGATTGTCACCTAAAGTACGTTCACTAATATTGCCAAAACCAATGCCGTTTGGATATGCCCCAATTAAATGATGAGCATACATTTGATTGCGCCAATGCTGCAAATTTTCCAATTTGTCTTTGGCAATCGGGAGCGATTTTTTCCAATTGGCATTAAATTTTATATATCCTTCGTCGACGATTTTTGACATTTGAAATAACTATTTTAAAATCATTTAGAAACAAATTTTTACAAAAAAACACAAAATTAACTAACCTAACGTTAAAATTATCCACACAAATAACAAGTATCCTTAATTTTTGGCATTTTTGTGGCTTTATAAAACGGTGGACGACTGACGGTAGACGGTAAACAGGGCGCAACGGGATATATTTGTTGTAGCTCATTTTTTTACTAACGCTGTCGTCCATCGTCCACCGTCTGCCATCAACCGTTTAAATCTCCCATGATGTTTAAAAAAATATTACCGATTTTATTATTGGCTTTCGCAATGCAGCTAACTGCACAAAATTTGATTCCTCGCGAAGAGCTATTTCAAGAAAAAGAAAAGTTTAATGTACGTATTGCCCTTCGAGGTGATTATGTTTTTTTTCAACAAGAAGAAAATGGCGCAGATGGTAGCATCTATTCCTTGCGGACAGATGTGGTAGCGCAGCCGTCAGAATTACACCTGGGCGATGAATTGATTGATTGGCGACCGACGTACAGCCATGAAATTGTGGCGATTGTAAAAAACGGCGAGGAAACCCAATTGGTTAAAGCAGGAGTGCGTAGTAAAAAAGCGAAAGTTGTACCATTGAAGCCATTTAAAAATATTAAGTTTTTACATTTTTCACCTAAGTTTATGAATAAAATTGCGGTTGAAATTGAAGGAAAAGAAAAAGCAGATAGTGGCTTGTTTATCGTTGATATTATCAGTGGTAATATGAAGCGAATTGGTCGAGAAAATGGTTTTGATAAAATTTTGTTCGATGATTTGTTTACACAAATTGCGGCACAGAAAAAGAATGAAATTGGCGGTAACTCCATCTTTTTAAGAACTAACAGTAAGTGGGATACACTTGCCGTTTATCCAGATACCTGGGATATGTATGTTGGTGGATTTAATCAAATTTTATCAGTGACCAATGATGGCAAAAAGATGTATATGACGGACAATTCTACCACCGACAAAGTGGCATTGTACGAGGTTGATGTGGCATCCGGTGAGCTGACAGAATTGGCAAAAGATGAATTTGCAGATATTTTGCCTTATGGTGCAACATTTAATGCTAATGGCAAACCAACAGCGGTTTTGGCATTGTTTGCAGATTCTCGACGGCACTTTACGGACGCAGAAGTGAAGAAGGATTTTGAATTTTTGCAAGGTAAATTAGGTAATGTAAAATGGGTTGGCGCAACTCAAAATGACAATACCTGGTTGATTGGTGAAATGAAGGGTGGCCCCGTTCGCTATCATGTTTTTAATCGCAAAAACAAAGAAGTCAAGTATTTATTCAATGATTATTCTTTCCTGGAACGTTACACTTTAGCGGAACGAAAAGCCCATGCTATCAAAGTGCGGAATGACATTACGTTGCCCGTTCACGTTTATTTGCCCGTAGGCACAGATGAGGATGGCGATGGCATTCCGACCGAACCGTTACCGACTGTCGTGTTTATGCACGGTGGACCCTGGGTGGGCATTCGGCAATGGAATCAATGGAATTATTTACGGCATTTTCAACTATTGGCTAATCGTGGTTACGCCGTTATCAATATTGAGTTTAGAGGGACGACGGGATTGGGTAAAAAAGTCCACGAACTTGGGAAGCAACAGTGGGGCGAAGGTATGAATTTGGACATCGCAGACATCACTGACTGGGCAACCAAACAAGGGATTGCTGACCCACGAAAAGTTGGTTTATTAGGCTGGTCGTATGGTGGTTATGCGGCTGCGGCAGGCTTGGCATTTAATCCAAGAGCGTATGCCTGCGGAGTGAATATGTTTGGACCGACGGATTTATTAGAATTTGTGAAAAGCAATCGAGACACCGAAAAATGGCATGATTTGGTCGGCAATCCACATACGCCGGAAGGAGAAGCTTTGTTGAAAAAACACTCTCCAAACTACGCGATAGATAATATTGCAAGCCCAATATTGTTGACCGCTGGCGGAAAAGATGAGCGAGTACCGCAGAGTCAATTGGACAATTTTGCGAAGTTATTAAATGAAAAAAATAAGGACATAATTTATTTTACTTATCCTGAAGAAGGACATACTTTTATGGATACGGGTAGTTGGATTTCCTTTTGGGCAATCACTGAGGCGTTTTTAAAAGAGCACCTGGGCGGTCGGGCAGAAGTTAGAAATGATGCAGTCGAGCAAGGGAATATAAAAGTGGTTTTAGGAGGTAAGTTTATAGAGGAGATGCGGTAATTTTTTATAGATGAAGCAATCGGAGTGGTATCACAAGGCAATTTTTTTTGTTAAGAAAAAAATTAAATTCTAAAGCCGGAGCAAAAACCGTATTTTTTCTTTTAAAAAATATGGTTTT
>CAYUNA010000244.1:0-6671 GCA_964445895.1 uncultured Saprospiraceae bacterium
ACCGTATGCACCTTTGAAAACCCTTAAGCCGCGCGTATTTTATTTTCTTCCATAAACATTTTCGGCTCAAAAAGCCATTCTAACAGATATTACTTTTTTCAAATTGTCGATTTTAAACAAAACAATTCCTATCTTTAGCCATTGTTCCACCAAATTTAAACAAACTCCTCCCAACAATGGCACACTACAATTTTTCAAAAGACCTCGTCGATGCACAAATCGTTGAGCAAGAAGTTTTAGATAAACTACAAATTCTCATTCCAGAACTCACCAATTTACAACTTTCTACCTGCAAAGAATTCGATATTTCTGCCGATTGGAAAGACCGCAAAATCACTTTTGAAGTCAAGAATGATTTGATGGCTGCAAAGACTGGCAACGCGGCGATTGAATACGAATCTCGCGGCAAACCTTCGGGTATTGCGGTGACGGAAGCAGACTATTTGGTGTATAAAATTAAGAAGAAATACTTTATTTTTAGGACGAAGAAAGTACGGGAAAAACTGTTGGAAGAAAAGTCATTTTTCAAAAAAGTAGCAGGTGGTGATGCGGGTAGCAATACGCGATTGTTTTTAGTAAAAGCCGCTGTTTTTCAAAGTTGGGGAAAGGAGTTTTAAGAATAATCAAGAAATGCAAATTATGGTTCTAAATGATTTACTTTGGTCACTGTATTTTGCAAAAGGGAGATTGAGGGGCAGATTCAGGTTGCAAAACTTGAATCTGCTCCTTAAAAACACATCGCGGGAATGTATCAAACGCCTTTCTGACCGAGCGCACCCCGAAATATTCATTTTATACACACCCCAACCGCTTCAACGTCTCCTCCAAAATCTGAATCTTCGCCTCTCCATCCGCCAATTTCTTGCGCTCATTCGCCACAACAGCCTCGGGCGCACCCGCAACAAATCGTTCATTACCCAGCTTTTTCATCACTGATTTAATGAAGCCCTGTTGGTACTCCAAATCTGCTTTGGCTTTGGCACATTCTGCCGCTACGTCGATGGTTTTGGTTGATTCTAAGAAATACTTTTCGGTGCTTGACATAATGCCAAAAACGTTTTCAGGCTCGCCGTCCGTAAACGTCAATTTCGATAAATCTGCCATTTTTATCACCATCTCTTGCAAGCCATCTAAAGCAAATAAATCACGCGCACTGTCTGCCTCGGCTACGTACAATTGCAATTTTTCTTTCAATTTCATGCCTTTACTCGACCGCGTTTCCCGAATCACGCTTACCAAGCCTTTAGCTTTTTCCACTTTGGCAATTAAATCTTTATCAAAATCCGCTGTAGCAGGATATTCACTTACGACACAATCGGTTTTTTGCTCCCGTAGGTTATGCCAAATTTCTTCCGTTATAAATGGCATAAATGGATGCAACAACGTCATCATCCGACTGTAAATGTCTTCCGCTTGTTCCAACGTTTTGCGGTCAATTGGTTGTCCATATTCTGGCTTAATCATTTCTAAAAACCACGAACAGAAATCATCCCAAATCAAACTTCGCAGCGACATTAACACATCACCCAAACGGTATGTTTTGTAGTGGTCTTCAATCTCTACTAAGGTACTTTGAAATTTGTTTTCCAACCATTCAATCGCCAACGCATTCACCTTATCTTGCGGTTCGTCCACCACTTCCCAACCTTTAATAAGGCGCAGCGCATTCCACATTTTATTACAGAAATTACGTCCCAACTCGCAGAGTTTGCTGCTATTTTCCGTCGTTTTTGTCTTTTTGTCATAAGGCGCATCGAAAACAATATCGTTCCCTGCCGCCGCACTCGACAACATCCCGAAACGAACACCATCCGCACCATAATTTTCAATCAACGCCAACGCATCAGGTGAATTACCCAGCGATTTACTCATTTTTTTACGGTTGCTATCGCGTACCATTCCTGTAAAAAACACTTCATGGAAAGGTTGTTTACCATGCTTTTCAACGAAGTCTTTACCCAATAAATCTTCCGACCATTCATACCCTGCCATCACCATTCGAGCCACCCATAAATACATAATATCCCAACCCGTCACGAGTACGTTGGTTGGATAATAATATTTCAATTCTTCTTGATGCTCAAATCCATCAAAAACCGAAATCGGCCACAACCAAGACGAAAACCAGGTATCAACCACATCTTCATCTCGCGTCAAATCAGCCATCGTCAAATCAGCATTGCCACTTTCTTTTCGAGCAATTTCGAGGGCTGCGGCTTCTGACTCTGCCACAACGTGCTGGTCATCGCCATAATACCACGCTGGAATCTGCTGTCCCCACCACAATTGCCGTGAAATACACCAATCTCGCACGTTATCTTCGCGCAACCAATTATTATACGTATTGAAAAAATGCTCTGGCAAAAATTTCACTTCTCCATCTTTCACCGCACTTAATGCCGTTGCCGATAATTCTTTCATATCCAAAAACCATTGCAACGTCAAACGCGGCTCAACCACAGCACCAGTACGCTCCGAACGTCCAACGCTATTGCGGTAGTCTTCTACTTTTACAATATGTCCTCGTTTTTCTAACTCCTTGAAAATCAGCTTTCTGGCTTTTTCCCGGTCTTCGCCAACATAGAATTGCGCCGTCTCCGCCATCGTCCCGTCTGCATTCAAAACATCAATCACTTCGAGGTTGTGCCGTTGCCCAATTTCGTAGTCATTCATATCGTGTGCAGGCGTTACTTTCAGACAACCTGTACCAAATTCGATGTCCACATAATCATCTTCAATAATCGGAATTGAACGGTTAACCATGGGTACGATTGCCCGTTTGCCACGCAAATGTGCAAAGCGTTCATCCTTTGGATTAATAGCAATTGCAGAGTCTCCCAAAATTGTTTCTGGACGTACTGTTGCTATCGTTAAATATTCATCAGTGCCTTCAATTTGATATTTTACAAAGTACAAACGAGAGTTTTCATCCCCGTGAATTACCTCTTCATTTGACAAAACCGTCTGCGCTTGCGGATCCCAATTCGTCATCCGCTTTCCACGATACAATTTGCCTTTTTTATACAAATCAACGAATACTTTCACTACAGCTTCTGACAATTTTGGTTCCATCGTAAAACGCGTCCGCGACCAATCACAACTCGCCCCCAACTTTTTCAATTGATCGAGAATAATGCCACCATATTCCTCTTTCCACTGAAACGCATGTGCCAAAAACTCCTCCCTTGTCAAATCGGATTTTTTGATGCCTTCTGCTCTTAATTTTTTCACCACCTTCGCCTCTGTTGCAATCGACGCGTGGTCAGTACCAGGCACCCAACACGCATTTTTGCCTTGCAACCGCGCTCGACGAATCAAAATGTCCTGAATCGTATTGTTCAGCATGTGTCCCATGTGCAAAACACCCGTGACATTTGGTGGAGGAATGACAATGGAATACGCCTCACGTTCGTCGGGTTTGGAGGTAAAATAATCTTTTGCCATCCAGTGGTCATACCATTTGGATTCAATTGCTGAAGGAGTGTATCTTGTAGATAAAGACATAATATAATGGTTAGTTTTGAGTGGTAAATGGTTAGTGAAAACCACCACTTCGTCCTATTATTTGCTGTAAAATTTGTTATGTTCTGCGCCAATGTGGGGCGTTAGCCGTTAACTGTGCGCCGTCAAAACCGCAAAAGTAGCTTTTTATATCCAAAATAATTTAGCTACGTTACCGATTTTTCCACAAACTATGGCAGCTTGATTGAATTCCGCACCTAATTTCAGTGCATTTTCTAAAGGAATGCCTAAAATCAGGAAGCTCGCTTCAGGCTGCCAATCGCTCCCTTTTTTAGGAACGCCAAAGCCTTTGAGGTATTTTAACCCCAAATCGTTTAGCTTTTGTTCCAATAAAGTATTGAAATGTGCATTTACCTTATCAGAATGTGGTTTCGCGTTTGGATTCCAAGCGGTGATGTATGCCCAATTTTCGATTTTATCTTCTTTTAAGAATTGGTCGAAAACAGCGTTTGACTGGTTTATTTTTAATTGAAAAGTCGTGCCATTTTTTGAGTAAGCGGTGTAGGTAGTAGCGAGGAAAGCAGCTTCGAGAGCGTTATTTTTATTCATTTAAATTAATTTTTTAATACATTCCCTTGAGAATCCCCTCATGGCGGTTCGGATATTAGACAGTGTGCTAAAAATTTTCGCCACGAAATATACAATCTGCGGAACATCAGTTAAAAACTAAAATTTTGCGTTATAAACCAATTGCTTACATTTGCGTTTTCAATGACAATTGCCCTGCCGCAACGACAATAGGAAATCTAAAATTCATGCAAGTATATAATGATTTAAATAATTTGCCAACTTTTCGGAACGCCGTCGTGACGATTGGGTCTTTTGATGGGGTGCATCATGGGCATCAGCAGATTTTGGAAAAAGTGAAAGACCTAGCGAAAAAAGCGGATGGAGAAAGCATTGTCGTGACTTTTCATCCGCATCCAAGATTGGTGATTTATCCGCAAGATGATTCGTTGCGATTGATTACTACCATTGATGAAAAAGTTGCGCTTTTGAAACGCTACGGCATTGATAATGTGGTAGTTGTGCCATTTACTTTCGAATTTTCCCGACAGACGGCTGATGAGTATATTCAAAAATTTTTACAGGAAAAATTCAATCCGACTTGTATCGTGATTGGCTATGATCATCGCTTTGGATTGAATCGACAAGGAGACCTTAATTACTTAAAATTTCACGGAGCAAAAGCAGGTTTTAAAGTTGTAGAAATTGAAAAACAAGAGATTCAGGAGGTTGCCGTTTCTTCTTCAAAAATTAGGGTTGCACTCGAAAAAGGCGATGTAAAAACTGCTGGGAAACTGCTCAATCATTATTATCACTTGACAGGTACTGTAGTGAGAGGACAGCAAATTGGTAGTACAATTGGCTTCCCAACTGCCAATTTACAAGTGAATCATAAGCACAAATTGATTCCGCCCGATGGTATTTATGCCGTCTTTGTTGAACATAAAAAACAAAGGTATCAGGCGATGATGTACATGGGCAATCGTCCTACTCTGGACAAGCATGACAATCACGTTATTGAAGTAAATATTTTTGATTTTGACCAGGATTTGTATGGTGAAAAATTGAAAGTAGAACTAGTTGATTATCTGCGTGATGATGCCAAGTTTGATAGTTTAGAAGGTTTGAAAAACCAGCTTCGAGAAGATAAAATTCAAAGTAGGAAAATATTAGAGGAGGAAAATAAAATCCTTTCCAAAAAGTCAGAAATAACAATGCCTTCCGTTGCAGTCGTTATTTTAAATTATAATACCTGCGACCAATTGCGTGACTTTTTGCCTGCCGTTTTGGAGAGTGATTATCCAAATTTTCAGGTCATAGTTGCCGATAATGGGTCGAAAGATGGCTCACTGGCTTTTTTAGAAAGTAACTATGCTCAACAAATATCCATTATTGATTTAAAAGACAATCACGGCTTTGCTAAGGGATATAATTTGGCATTAGAAAAAGTAGATGCGGAGTATTTTATATTGTTAAACAGTGACGTAGAAGTTCCTGAAAACTGGATTTCCCCCGTCATCGAAGCCTTTCAGCAAGACGAAACCATTGGTGCGATTCAACCAAAAATTAAAGCATTTCACCGCAAAAAATTCATGGAACATGCAGGGGCATCTGGCGGCTATATTGACAAGTGGGGCTACCCGTTTTGTCGAGGCCGTATTTTTTCATCTGTGGAGCAAGATAACGGACAGTACGATTCGATACAAGAAGTTTTTTGGGCATCTGGAGCAGCAATGTTTGTTAGGAGTCGGTTGTTTAGAGACTTAAATGGCTTTGACGCAGATTATTTTGCTCACATGGAAGAGATTGATTTTTGTTGGCGTTTGAAACGGGCTGGCTTTAAGATTATGGTGAATCCGAAGAGTGAAATTTTCCATGTTGGCGGCGGTACATTGAATTATGACTCGCCCTTCAAGACGTATTTGAATTTTAGAAATAGCTTGTTTACTATTATTAAAAATAAGCCAGTCAATCAATTGTTTTGGTTGATTCCCCTGCGGCTAATGCTGGATGGCTTAGCTGGTATCATGTTTCTTTTCAAGGGGAAATTTGCGCATATCCAATCTATTTTAAAAGCACATTGGGCACTTTATACTAATTTTAAAAAATTTAGCAGGAAGCGAGATTTTTATAATGACTTAATTGAAAAAATTAGCATTGGTAATGATAGAAGTCAGCATGGAACGCTTTCAAAAAGTATCGTTTTTCAGTATTATTTAAAGCGTAAAAAAGAGTTCAGTCAGTTGGACTTTTAAAATTTAGAATTTTCGACCTCCTTTAGGAACGCGAAATAAAAAGCGAACTCTAAATTTGTTATCAAAACAATAAAACTACAATTACCGCCCTCAAAATTAGGTATTTCCCCTTTATTTTATTAGCTTTGTGAGCTAAGTATCCTGCAAAGTAAGAATCTTTAAAATAGGAGAAGCAAGAAAATTGCAAGACTTTCGAGCTTCAAAAAAACAATGCGCTTTGCCTGCGGCAAAGCGGAGGTGGGCATTAAGGGGCAGAAACGAGTTTTACAAACTCATTTCTGCCCCTTAAAATCCTTTAAAAAAAAGCCTAAGGAAACTTACTTTACAATGTACTAATACCGTGTAACAAAAGTTTCTTTGCATTTAAAACAAGAGGAGTTTGAGGAT
>CAYUNA010000245.1:0-6666 GCA_964445895.1 uncultured Saprospiraceae bacterium
CCCCTACCCTGTCAAGGTAATGCTCTAAACCAACTGAGCTACAGTCTCGTTCTCTGCGTTTCGGTCAAAATGACGAAAGTGGATTGAAAATAAAAATAGGAACTGTCTAAGGAACGCGAATTAAATAAACTTCGGTTCGAATTTTTACTTCTCAATTCTTTGGACTGCAAAAGTAATTTCCTTTTGGAAAAAATGAAGGAAATTCATGTTTTTTTTCTTTTTTAATTTGATTTAAAACCAGTTTTGAAATGTTATCCCGCACTTTTTAAAAACAAAAAAGTTAAACACTTTTGTTTTAACATCAAATAAATTATATTTGTGCTTGATTTTTAAATAAAATTTTAGGCAATGCACATATACAATATTAAGGAGGTTGATTTATCAGAAAAAGAGTTTAAGCATTTGAGTTTTAATGATGCTACGGCAACAGCGGCAGAGATTGAAGCCATTTTGAATCAAGTGGAAGTCTGTCATGCGCTGACAATTTATACCAATAACTTGTCCGAATTGACCGGTAGCTTGCAGCATATCCAAGCATTACAATCCATTAATTTCAACTTACCTTATGTTCAGAACATTCCGGATGATTATTTTCCTCAAGAATTAATCACTTGCCGATTTTCTTGTGAGCGACTGACTCAGTTGCCCAAGTCGCTTTTATCCAATAAAAATCTACAACATCTGACACTTCGTTTGGCTGCGACTACGTTGCCCAATCAGACTTTTTCGCATCTGAAGGATTTAAATTTAAATATGCCTAAGTTGAAAGAGCTACCCGATAGCTTTTTAACACCAAAGCTGTTAAGAATTAGCATTCAAAACAGTCAATTATTACAACTGCCCAATACTTTATCAACTTGTACAGCACTAACTTTTATCAATATCAACGCCCCTTTACAAGCCGAAATGCCTGATTTGTCTGGATTATCTAACCTTACCGGACTATTCTTAATTAATGTGGAAATGGAATTTTTTAGTCGGAAATATGAATTGCCAACTAATTTACAAACCTTACATATTTCATCAAAATTCCCGATAAACAATGTACCCAGTCTAACCAAATTATCTAAAATAACCAGGTTACATCTTGGAGCAATTGCCTCCTTACCGAGTGGTTTGGACAACTGTAAAAACTTACAATACTTGTACATTCAATCTTTATTGGATGCCAAAATACCAGATTTGAGTGCTTGCAAAAATTTATATTTTTTAAGTATTCAAAATGTCAATCTTACAGAAATCCCCGCTTTTGTTTTTAATTTGTCTCGTTTGAAAAATCTGGTTATTCAAAAAACTAAAATTCGTAAAATACCTAATAATTGGCAAAATAACACCGCGCTCGAAATTCTTGATTTAAGAAATAATGGCATCCAAATCAACGATTTATCTTTCACCAATCAATTACCCAAATTAAAAACCTTAAGTCTCGAAGGCAACACCCTACTCGACCCTTACGCCCTGATTTCCAATAAAAAAATCCCTCTTGCCGACCAACAACGCCTCCTAACCAATGTCCGATACCACGCCAATATTTCGCGAAATCGCCGTCCAAAAGAACCCAGTTTCCTCGATTTTTGTGCAGCCCTCGGTCGCACCACGCTACCGATGTCCGACAAAAAATGGTTCTTCGATTTAATTGCCAATTACGCCTATCTTGCCCAAGCTCCCGCGCTGGATTTTCCGCAATTTTTGAAAGGTTTGAACATCAATTTTAAGCCTTTGCGGACTTTGTTGGAACGGAAGCTCATTCGAGATGTTTTGATTCAACATTTATCGGATACGGCTATTTTTCAAAACCCATTTGCCTTTGACCCTCCACCTAATTTGAAAAAAGGAGACTGCTTACTGTTGGCTGGAAAAATGATTTTACCAAAAGCAGAGATGAAGGAAATTGCCGAAAATTTAGGCTTAAAAACAACGTTTCGCTTATCGCAAGAAGTTACTCACGTTGTATTGGGACAAGATGCCGAAAACTGGAAAGAAGATTCAAAAGCCACTGGTTTCCAAATCATTACGGAAAGTTCGCTGCGGTCTTATTTTACTAAAAATGCGCCGAAATTTTTAGAAAAAGACGAACAATTCGGCGATTTGTCGATGGTCAAAAATGTGATGGAATTATTGGAAAATGGAGAAGAACAAAACATCTCACTGGCTCTCGAATTAATGGCAGGCGGCGGTGTTCCAAAAATGGCTTTAGAAGAATTGTTGATACAAGCAAAAACTTCCCCAAACGCCTTAATTCGCAAAAAAGCGAAGGAATTATTAATCTTAAATGCCCCGAAAAAATGGTTGCCACTGATTAAAAACCGGTTAGAATTTCATTCCGAAAACTTATGGTTTGCGTTGAAAGAAATGCGCAAAAAAATGCTCAATCTAAGTTCGCAGATTGCTCCGGAGTTGACCGCTTTTTTCATCGTTTTATTACAGCAAAGGCTATCCGTTTATCCAGAAATGGTTAATGAATTGGATGAAATACTCTACGAAATGTCTAAAAAAATGGACATCGAAGATAAGCTATTGCAGCCTGGCGCAGTCGTTTTTGTGAATGGAACAACTCGTTTGAAAAAAACGGAGATTAAAGCAAAACTCGAAGCCGCTAATTTGAAATACGCTCAAAAATACAGCGCAAAAGTCACACATGTATTGATTGGTAACAATCCGAAAACGTGGGATTTGGATAAAGCCAATTTTAAAATTTTAACCGAAAATCACTTACAAACTTACCTCTCCAAAATTACGCCAAGCTACCTCGAAGAAGCCGCTGAAGAAGGCGATACTCAAATGAGTGACAATGTGTTGCAAATGTTGCACAGTCCCGATGAATCCAACGTCGCCATTGCGTTAGAAATGCTTGAAGGAGGAGGGGTTCCTACAGATTTATTGGTGCCTGTTTTGGTAATCAGTAAGTCAGCGAGCGATGCTAAAATTCGCGCTAAAGCCCGCAAATTATTGGAATTGTACGCTCCCGCCGATTGGTTGCCATTGATTAAAAACAAATTGCTATTTAAAGGCATCACCGCCAACGCGAAGGAAAATGATTTGAATAAAAAACTGGATAAATTAACTAAGGAAACTTCCTTCGATTTGGCAGCCATGTTATCAATGGGTTTATTTAAAAAGTATAAACGCGGGCTGCGTTTTATGATGAAAAAATCAAACCGAAAAGAATATTTAAGTGCGGCAAAACTTCTTTTAAAAGGAACACATCTGGCATTTGCGGAAGGTTTAGGGTTTAAAAATTGGCGAAATCACGCGCCCGATGCCGTTATTTTAATGGGTGCGATGAAAACGGGGATTAATTTTCCAGCAACTTTATTGGAATTGGGAAAGATTGAAAGCATTGATTTTCACAATTGCAAATTGTCCTCGATGCCAAAGGATACGACCAAATTTAAAGATGTGAAGGAACTGGATTTTTCTCATAATTTTATAAAAACATTGCCGCAAGGGCTACATAAATTAGAGAAACTGGAAGTGCTTAATTTGAAAATGAATCACTTTGATAAATTCCCTGTTCGGTTGGCAACGGTAAAAACTTTGAAGAAAGTAGATTTGAGTTTTAATCGTGCCAATCATGAATTTACAAAATTGGAAGTGCCGCAGGAAATAAAGGAGGCATTACCGAATTGTGAATTTATTGTATAAAGAATTTCGGGTTTGGAACAAATTTTCTCCCTCCAATAATAAACAGTGGAGGTTATATCAAAAGATTTTTCTGGCCGAACGCACCCTGAAATATTCTTTTTTAGATGGAGCAAAAACCGTGTTTTTTTTTAAGAAAAAATACAGTTTTTATTCCATCTTTAGAATTTAACCTTTCTCTTAACGCGAAAAATTGCCTTGTGATACAGCTTCGATAGAGTCTTGAGGGGCAAAAGCGATTTTTGCAAAACCACTTTTGCCCCCTCATATTCCCTTTAGAAAACAGAAATAAAACTATGCATCACGCAATTCATCAAAGAACCATTTTTTTTCTTTACTTTAGCCCTTTCTACCCAACGTTATATGAAGAAATTCCTTTTTTCCGTTAGCTGTTTATTCTTGGGTTTTGTGAGCTTTCTCAGCGCGCAAAATGGCTATACATTGCACTCTTTTTCTAAGGTAGAAATCCCCTTTGAATATGAAAATAATTTGATAATTGTCAATGCCACTTTTCAAGGAATAATGCCGTTGAAGTTTATTTTTGATACCGGCGCAGAACACACAATCATTTCTAAAAAAGAAATTACCGATTTGCTAAGAATCCCCTATCGACGGGAGTTTAAACTCATTGGTTCGGATATGAGTTCAGAGATTTCTGCCTTTTTAATCTCGGGTGTTCAGCTACAAATTTCAAATTTATTACTCCCCAACCGGTCGATGTTGGTACTGGGGGAAGACCATTTGAACCTGGAACAAGTTGCAGGAATTCAGATACATGGTATTCTTGGATCAGATATTTTTAAACGTTATGTAGTGCGAATTGATTACCAAAAAAAATTGATTACGCTATATAGTAGTGACACTTTCAATCTGCCGAAAAAAGGCTTTGAAGCTATTGAAATTGAAATCTATAAAAACAAGCCTTACCTCAAGGAATCCCTCTGGTTGTCGCCCACAGATAGTCTGCCTGTCAAGTTGTTGATTGATACAGGGGCAGCCCTGTCTTTACTACTCCACGCAGATACTTCCCCCTCGTTGAGTGTGCCTGAAAATGCGCGATTGGGGAAGTTGGCGTTTGGCTTGGGCGGTTTTATAGAAGGATATTTAGGGCGGATTCAACAGTTAGACTTGGGAAGGTTTCAGTTAAATGAAGTCCTGACCAATTTTCAGGATTTAAATGAAAATCTGGATACCACTTTTCTAAACAATCGCAATGGAATTATAGGCAATCAAGCCTTAAATCGGTTTGAAGTCATCATTCATTATCAACAAGAAAAGATGTATTTACGGCCTACTAAAAAATACAATAAGGCGTTTAAGTTTGATAAAAGTGGGCTAATTGTGATTGCGACTTCTCCAACTTTAAATAAATTTATTATCCATGATATTTTAGAAAACTCACCTGGCGAGGAGGTTGGTTTACAAAAAGGAGATGTCATAAAAAACTTAAATCATCTTCCTGTAAGTTTTCTTTCTTTGCGAGAAATTAATCGAATGTTGAAGAAAAAAGAAGGAAAACGTATCAGAATCGTTGTCAAAAGAGGAAAAAAACGGATGGTTTTTCATTTTAAACTCAGAAAATTAGTTTGATTCAGCGGGTGGTGTTATTTTTGATAGAACTGTATTGACTTTCAAGTGTTTATAACTGGCTGAAAAAATTTAAAGAGTTGCGGGTTGCGCGTTATCGGTTGCGAGTTGCCTTTTTAAAAAAGAGAAAACAATTTTTACATAAAAAATAGTACAGCCCTATTCATATGTATTAACAAAAAACGTTAGATTATGTCTAAATCAAAAAATAAAAAAGTACCCAAAGGGGCCGCGAACATGAAGCGTTGGACGCGCTTAGAAGGTGAACATTCCTGGACAATGTTTAAAGTCGTTTCAGAATTTGTAGAAGGATTTGAAAAATTGAATATGATTGGCCCGTGTGTTTCTATCTTCGGATCAGCACGGACAAAACCAAATAATCCTCATTATAAAAAAGCCGTCAAAATTGGAAAATTGTTGACCAAAGAAGGCTTCGGCGTCATCACCGGTGGCGGACCAGGCATCATGGAAGCAGGGAATAAAGGCGCGTACGAAAACGGCGGATTGTCGGTAGGTTTAAATATCAATTTGCCTTTCGAGCAAAATAACAATCAGTGGATTGACCGTGATAAAGTACTGAATCACAGTTATTTCTTTGTTCGTAAAGTCATGTTTGTCAAATACGCTCAAGCATTTGTTGTCATGCCAGGCGGCTTCGGTACATTAGATGAAATGTTTGAAGTATTGACGCTGATTCAGACCAAAAAGATTACGCCTGTACCCGTTATTTTAGTTGGAACGGATTTTTGGACAGGTATGAAAGATTGGATTAAAAATGTGATGTTGGAAGAGTATGGCAATGTAAGTCCAAAAGATTTAGACCTCATTCCAATTGTTGATTCACCCAAAGAAGTGATTAATATTATCCATGATTTTTATGCTAAAGAGCGACATAAAATTGAACCGAACTTAAATTTGAAATAATAGGTTTTATGAAGATAAAATTTCAAGATTTTCTACTAAAATTCCCCGAAGTAGAACTGCCGGTTACGTTAAGCGAAGAAACCCTGACGATTTTTAGTAAAGAAAATCCACCTATAAATACGTTGATGGCACATCAATTTATCAATGTCTTTGAAGATAACGACATGGACGATATGACCGAGTATATTCCGTGCTTCAAAGTGCCTAAAACGGAAAACTTTCATGCCGTCGTTTATTGGAAAGCCGAATTGTTGAATTATCAATTTGTTCTGATTACTTATGATAAATCGGGTAACTTCATTGATAGCCATACGCTCGCAGGAACAACGTCTAATGGCGAATTGGTCATTAAGTCCGTCGCCACTTTCGGCGAAGATTGGTCTATATATATTGTGTCAGGTGCGCAAGAAACCAATGCGGATATGTACGACGCAGGCACGAGTACGACAACTGAATTGGAACTTGCACCTGACGGCGTTATCCATTGATTGATTATCTGATGTTGCGTTAAGT
>CAYUNA010000246.1:0-6653 GCA_964445895.1 uncultured Saprospiraceae bacterium
GTTCCTTAATTGCTCATTCCTAACCTTTTTATCTGAAAACAAAAACTTAGACCTCACAAAAATATGCAAATAGAAGAAGCCATAAAACAAAAAAAGCCATTCAAAAATGAATTGCACCGCGCTCTAATTAATATGTTATATACTACAAATGTAGTACGTGACCGCAATAAGGCAATCCTGAAAGAATTCGATTTAACGATACAGCAGTATAATGTTTTACGGATATTGCGAGGAGCTAGAAAACCCATTTCTACGCGCATTATTCGGCAGCGATTATTGGATAAAATGGCAGATGCTTCCCGACTGGTTGACCGAGTTGCGCAAAAAAAGTTAGTTAAACGAGTTCCTTGTGCCAATGACAAACGGTTGGTAGATGTAAGTATTTCTCAAGTTGGGATAGACCTTTTGGCTCAAATTGATGAGAAACATCCAGAAATTTACGACTTATTGGGACAATTGACTGAAGAGGAAGCTGAAGTTTTAAATACTTTACTGGATAAAATTCGTTTGGATTAATTACTACGCGGCACTTAAATTACAAATAAGTCTATTTATTATTAAAATTTTAAACATGACAAAAAAATCATTATTTGCATTAGTTTTTATTGCACTGGGAATCGCTGGTTTAGCATTCACCGATGCCGTCGAAATTGTGAAGGTTAATACTGAAAATAGTATTGTTACCTGGAAAGGCTACAAAGTAACCGGCGAACACTCAGGTACCATAGCGATAAAGAATGGAGAATTAAACTTTGAAAATAACAAACTGACTGGTGGTTCTTTCGAGATGGATATGACTACGATTACCTGCACAGATTTGGAAGGTGCGTGGGCAAACAAACTGGAAATGCATCTGAAATCAGATGACTTTTTTGGCGTAGAAAATTATCCGACTGCAAAATTTATTATTACTAAAATTGGTAGTCGAGGTGCAGAAAACGAGTATAAAATCACAGGAAATCTGACTATCAAAGAAGTAACGAAGGAGGTGAAATTTAATGCAACCGTATCAAAAACAGCCGCCAACGCCGATATAGAATTAGACCGTACTGATTTTGATGTAAAATATGGTTCTGGTAGTTTTTTTGATAATTTGGGGGATAAGACAATTTATGACGAATTTAATTTGAATGTAAAATTAGTACTCCATTAGTCGAAAAAATGCAAATTTCTTAGGAGCGGAGTAATTTTTTGTGTACATTTGTGTATGTTGTTGGGAGACTTCTTTCAACAACACAGGCTAAATGTTAAATTCAAACCCTGAATTTAATAGACGGAAGATTAAGCGTTTGTGCTTGGTCTTCCGTTTTTGCTTTTTAGGAATTCATCCTTTTTTTCGTAAGTGGCGAAGAAGAACAAACCGAGTGCCATGAGGATTAACTTTCGGATGCGACGAACCACGCCAACGCCGAAGCCCGTTTCTGCTGTGTAGCCTAACATATCTGAAATTTCAGCTTGTGCACCTTCAGAAACGCCAACTTGTCCGGGTATTAAAAAGAAAATTCCATTAATAACATTGGCAATCGTACTAAAAAATATTGCCTCGATAAATGTCATTTCTGCCCCCAGTAAATTCATCAATAACATCACTTCCAAAACTCCTAATATTCGCCCACAAGTATGCCAAAATCCAGCAATGACCAACGACCGAACGCCTGTTGTGTAGCTCTTGTTGAGATTATCATCGAGGGTTGACATTTGAGCCTTTTTTGATTCTAAAAACTTGCGGAGTGGAGGGATTTTATTCGCCAATTTCATCGCCGTTCCAGATAATCCTTTTATTTGAAAATTGACCCATAAGCTATTCAGAATCAATAGAATAGCTAAGTAAATGACACAGCCAATCAGCCAGTCTTTTGGAATAGGAATGACCAAAAGCGAGACGCCCAATCCAATAATATTGAACAACATTTTAACGATATAATCAATCGTTTTATCAATAATTACACTCGGCAATCCATCCGAAATTGGTACATCAGATTTAATTAAATAGGCACGGGCAGTCTCACCGCCAAGGTTGGCAGAAGGGGCAGTCATATTCACCGCTTCGGCAATTAATTTGAGTCGAAATAGTTGAAAAATTGGGATACGATGCCCCATGAATTTTAAAATCTGATGCCACGCCATGGTATGACAAATATTCCAAACTATCGCCAATAACAGAATAGGAATACTCCACCAGCCAACTTTTTGGAGGTTGTCCAGAAGGTTTTCCCATCCTAATTTTTGAATGAAATAAATCAGTACACCGATACCGACCAATAAGAAAATTCTTTTAAGCCATTTTGATTTCATAGACGACTTTCGGATTAGCGGTTACGGGGTGGAATAGCGTTTAATTGCTTGGTAAGGTCAATATTTTTCAGCCAGTTTAAAAACTTGTTGGCACGAGCATCCCAAGTTAATTGTTCACCCGACTGACGAGCGGCAACGCCTAATTTTGTTAGCAATTCTGGATTTTTATACAATTCCGTCAACATCGCTGAAGCCGCAGGAACATCGTCTGGTTTCGACAACATTGCATTTTTTCGATGTGTCAATAATTCCTGAATATCTGCCGTTGCTGCGGCTAAAATCGGGCGACCAGAAGCCAAATATGGAAATAATTTAAATGGCAAAACAGTTCGTCCAAATTGTTGCAAAGGGGCAGAAACTGGCGGAATAATCAGCACATCCGCTGCATACAAATATTCCGAAACTTTTCGAATCGGCTGTCTTCCTGTCCAGATAATATTTTGCACATTTTTTTCCGCTGCTTTGCCTTGTAATCGCTCCAAATCTTCAGGACGGCCACCAACCATCACAAATTTGATTTCTGGTTGCAAAGCAGCTAATTCTACAATACTTCCCATCCCTTTGTTGGGCTGCATATTGCCGGTATAAACGACGTAAAAATCGTTTTTTGGCAAGTTGCATTTTGCTCTTGCTGCTTCTTTGGATAATACTGGCTGCATATCAGATTCGTCATATCCATTATGTAAAACCAGCATTTTTTCAGCTGGCATACCTACATCAATCATCGAATCTGCCGACAATTTGCTATGCGTCACCACACCTAAAAAATTTGGTTTTTGCGCCCATTTTGAGATTGTTTTAAACGCCTTTGGAAACTCAACGCCTAACCGTCGATAGGTTTCAAAAATTACATTTTTACCAACCAAATAGCTAAAAGTCGCCGCTAATTCGTTTCGAGTGTAAATAATATCATATTTTTTTAGGCTTGCATACAAAGGTGCAGCTAAAAAATGAGTGAATTTTTCAATTCGATAATCACTTGCGGGAATCGTTGGTATAGTTTTGAAAGTCAGCCCTTTAGGGATATTATAATACTTAATGATTTCAGCTTCAACGTCATAGTTTGGATTGAAAAAACCCTTCGCCTGTGTCGGAATCAGCATATCAACTTCCAAACCCGCGGCATGCAATGCTGCCGCATTTTTAATCACCTGCTGCGTATTAGTCGCATGGTGAGGAAAGCGTTCATCAGAAATAATTGCTACTTTGGGTAGCTTTATGTGGTGATTGTTTTTCATAAGCAGGGCAAAAATATAAATTAAGCTGGAAACACATTTAATTTTTATAAAAATCCAAAAAAAGGTTACATTTACAGGACTATTTTTTTACTTAAATTAAGAGTGAATGTCTAATAAATATCAACTTTTCATCTGCTTCTTTTTTTCTATCCAAATGTTAACCGCCCAATCCATAAAAGTTCAACCTTATCTACAAAATGCTTCGCCAAATTCCGTTTTTATCCTTTGGGAAACGGACTCATTGACGGAAAGTATTGTCGAATGGGGACTGACGGATGGACTTGGCAATATGACCGTTGGAACTTCATCAAACTCTGTCGGAACTGCTCAAATTCATGAGGTTAAATTGGACAATCTGGAACGTTTTACCAAATATTTTTATCGGGTGAAAACGGGTGATGTTATTTCCCAAATTTTTCAATTTAAAACACCGCCCTTCGCTTCTGACCATGAACCCTTTCGCATCATTGCCATGAGTGACATGCAACAAGCGGGTGATTTTCCAAATAAATTTCAAGAAATTGTGAATGAGGGAGTCATTGATTACTTAGCAGATGAGTTTGGTGGTGAAACAATTGACAACGTTGCCTTGGTGATGATTCCTGGTGATTTGGTCACGAATGGCAATAATTATAATTCATGGACGAACACTTTTTTTAATCCTGCCGAAAATTTGTTTAGCCAAGTGCCCGTTTATCCAGTGCCTGGCAATCATGAAAATAATGCTACCTACTTTTTTCAATATTTTAAGTTGCCTGAGAACGGAACACCTGATTTTGAGGAACATTGGTGGCATAAAGATTATGGAAATGTGCGAATAATTGGTTTGGATTCCAATAGTCCATTTAATGGCGCAGCACAGTTGACCTGGCTAGAAAATACTCTGAATGAAACTGCCACAACGGATTCGATTGACTTCGTTTTTGCTCAACTACACCATCCATTTAAGTCTGAATTGTGGACGCCTGGAGAATCCAATTTTACAGGAAAAGTCATTGATAGATTAGAACAGTTTTCTACGGAAAGTGGTAAACCGAGCATTCATTTTTTTGGACATACGCATGGCTACTCTCGTGGACAATCGCGCGACCACAAACACCTTTGGATAAACGTAGCGACAGCAGGTGGAGCGATTGACAACTGGGGCGAATTTCCAAATTTTGATTACGATGAATTCTCCGTTTCACAAGATGACTACGGTTTTGTTTCGATAGAAATTACCAATGATACCGACCCTGAAATTGTGGTCAAACGCATCAGTCGAGGCGACCAGGATGCGGTGATTGATAATGAAATTACGGATAGTTTGACGCTTCGTTTATTGCCTTCGACGGTAGATGTCCCTATCCTGGATTTTCCAGTTGATGAAACCATTTTTCCTGAATGTGTGACGCTAAAAGCAAGCGAATTTTCATCTCCAAATACTTCTTCAATGCATGGGCAAAGTCATTGGCAAGTTTCCACCAATCCTGATGATTTTGATAATCCAGAAGCAGAAAGTTGGAAGAATTTTGAAAATTGGTATTTTGAAGAAGATACTCAGGCGGAGGATGATTTGACCGACGAAAAAATCCTGGGTTTGGCTGAAAACACGGATTATTGGTGGCGTGTTCGATATCGAGACAGAGAGATGAATTGGAGTGATTGGACCACCGCAATTCCATTTTCTACTGGTGAATCTATGGCGTTGCCCAATCTTTTGGCGAATGCTGGAGCAGAGGATAGTTTGGCTAATTGGTCGGTTGTTGAAGGCGTAGTCGAGGCATTGACGGCGGATGTTTGTGATGGTATTAGTCCAAATTCAGGAGCGCAATATTTTGCAGTCGGCGGTTTGTGCGAGCACAGTGAGGTGGGGCGTTGTGTGCAAGCGGTGGATGTGTCAGCGTACGCAGATTCGATTGATGCTGGTGGTTATATGGTTAATTTTGGCGGCTTTTTATCCAATTTTGGAGGAAGCGATTTACCGGAGATGCGGCTGTTATTTTTTGATGAAAACCTGTTGCAAATTGGCGTTAGCAACACACTCTCAACTTTAAATGCGTCCTGGACAATGTTTAGCGAATGGCAAATTATTCCTTCTCAAACGCGCACAATTCAAGTGGAATTGAAAGGAACTCGAAATGCTGGAACGGATAATGATTCTTATTTTGATGATTTATTTTTAACGTTAGGAGCGAGCGATATTGATTGTTCGGGCTTTGTATCGACAGTGAATCAGCCGAAGCCGCAACCGATTTTAAAAATAGTCCCCAATCCAATGGAGTCAAGTGGCTATATTGAGTTGCCTGATGGGAATTCCGCTAATGTAAAATTGACGGTCATTGACGTTAATGGGGGCAAAATGACTTGTCCTATTCGTTACGAAACGGATAGAGTAGTCATTGAAAGAGGAAATCTGGAAAATGGGACTTATTTTTTCATTTTAAGAGATATTAATGGCGTCATCGGGACGGGAAAAATTGTAGTTGTAAACTAATTTTTCAAAGAGTTGGTCGTCCATCTTAAATTTACTTGGATTGATAGAATTAATTTAAAAACACGTTATTTTTCACCTATTTTTGTAATAGACTTTATAAGTGAGGTTGAGTGGAATTTAAACGCTGCTCAAATCTCATTCATAAATTATAATAAACCAATAACCAACCACAATTATGTTTGGAAAAGTAAAAAAATGGCTCGGCATCGAAGGCGTAAAATTAGAATTAGATCTACCTGAAACGGCTTTCAGACAAGTCGAAGCAATCACGGGTAAAATTCGATTTTTTAGCAAAAATGCGCAAGAAGTAACGGCTATAAAAGTACAATTTATTGAAAAATATTCGCGCGGACGCGGAGAAGATAAACGGATTGACGAATATCAACTAGGGGAAATCGAACTCAATGAAACGGTTCTGGTTCCAGCTGAGGAAATGATTGAAATTGAATTTACATTACCTTTTTCAATGATGCAATCAGAGGTCGATACCTTTGGGGAACGCAATATTTTTACCAGCGGCTTAGCGAAACTTGCGAAGTCACTAAATAGTGTTGAGTCTCAGTATTTTGTGGAGGCAGAAGCAAAAGTGAAGGGGACGGCGTTGAGTCCATTTGATAGGCAATTGATTGATTTGCAGTGAGTTA
>CAYUNA010000247.1:0-6638 GCA_964445895.1 uncultured Saprospiraceae bacterium
ACAATCGCCCAAAAACGATGCGAATGATTCATTTCAATCAAATGGGACAACTCGTGGATAATCACATAATCAATCACTTCTTGCGGCGCGAAAAGCAGGCGAGTCGATAAGTTAATATTCGTTTTGGAAGAGCAACTGCCCCAATTGGTTTGGTTGTATTTAAGCTTGACGCTGCGGATTTCTTTTTGAAAAAACTGGTCATTTAAATCTAAAACCCGTTGCGTTATTTCCGCTTTAAAATCTTGTGCTACGATGCGACTCAACAAATGTTTGATGGCTTTTTGTAAATGTAATTCTGTATCTTTATTGGAAAGTTTTAAGTGAATTTCATTGCCTTTGAGTTTGGCATTATGCCGTTGAGTATCGACAAATTCTAACTTTAAAATATACTCTCGGCTTCCAACTTTTAACACATCACCCGTTTGATAATCTTTTCCAAAAAACCGTTGTTTGAGACTTTCTTTTTTAGCAAACTGTGACCGAATCCAGGCTTCAAAACGCTCCATCTGTTCTGCTTGCTGCGCCTTCGTCAGCACGGTCGGCATTCGCATAATTGCACCACGTTTGCCGATAGAAAAACGAATACTACGTCGCCACTCCCGGTGAATCGTCACTGGAAATCCTTTCCCGTCAATGGGGATTGTCGTTTTTTCAACTGTTTTTTTAATCATTTTTTACTCGTTCCTTAAGTTCATCTTTTTCTTCACAAACTTTATTCTTGGAAGGTGGTGACAAAAAGATACCAATACTTCCAAAAACGCCGTTGGATTGGGTGAGTTTGGTCTCTGTATTTGTGGTTGTATTGTCCACATCTACTTTCAAATTGACAGCATAGCCCACGTTGGCCTCCATCCACAACCAGCCTTTGATACGCTGCTGAAAAGTCAAAGTAGTTTCTACACCTGCTCTCCGAAAATGGAAAATATCAACCGATTGTTCTTCTACATTCTGAACATCCAGCGAGTAACTTCGACTCGCAAACTGAGGACCAAAGAGCAACAAACTACCGTCTCTAAAATTACGCCGTAATTTAAAACTCAATGGAATTGCGAATTCAATACCCCACCTGTCATTATAGGTTCTATTCAAAAATCCAAAGGGTAAAATATTCAACCTTCGAAAACTTTTAGAATACATTAATCCGAATCCATATTCAAAATTTTTGCTTTTTTTAATTCCAAATACACCGACGCCACGGTAGGTGGCAAAACGATCTTTAGAAGTAGCAAATGTGGAATAATTGCCTGAATAGGTTACGCCTAAGCGAAAGGAAGTATAAAATCGGTCATTGAGTGGCTTGGAAATGTAAATTGCTGCACCAGTTGTTTTTAGGCTTTGTCCATTAATGCTTTCATACAAACTCGAATTGCCAACATCACTTGGGTCAAAATCGTATTGCTCGGTCATATATCGAAAACCGATTAATAATTTAAAACCCGGCTTAATAATGATAGGAATTTTCAATTTAGAATTGAATCGAATGTTATTTTCGATTGTTGCTGTTGGAATATCTTTGTTTTTAAAAGTAAAATTGGGTTGAACGCGATAATCCAATAGCAGACCTTTCCCAGGAGATTTGTGTAAAACGCCAGGTTTACAAAAATTGACTTCTCCGTCAATAATTAGCGCTTCTGATATTTCTTGTGCAAAGGAAATTTGCATAAGAAAAACGAAGAAACAAGTAAGGAAAGATTTCATATTCGAGATTTTTATATGGGTATTTTTATGAAAAAAAAACGTCGATGCCGTTGCAAAACGAATCGAAATGGTGGATATTTTTCCAAAAGTAAAGAAAATAGTTTTTATATAAAATATTCAAGGAAGGTAATTTTTTTTACGAATTGAGCAATCCTTCGGGGTAGCTTGAATTTTGGATAATGCTTTAAAAAAGTACTGCGCTTTGCTTGCGGTAAAGCGGGTGTGGGTATAAGTGGCAGAGACGAGCTTTACCAACACATTTCTACTCTTTAAACTCCCTTTCTAAAAACGTAAAGAAACTTACTTCACAGTGTATTGAAATATTTTATCTCTATGAGAAAAGCCTTCTTTTTGAGACAGGAGTTAGTGTATTTTTAATAATATAACAAATTGCATACGTTGTGTTTGTAGTCGCATAATTAGAAATTGTAATATTTGGTACTGACTTTGATTTATATATTAAAATAATTATTAATTACCACGGGACACTTGGTACAATGTACTTAGCATAATTCAAACCAGTACAACAACTTATTTATGAGGATGAAAGACTTTTATGCCGTCCTTTTTTGTTGGCTTTTTTTCACTCTACCTTCTTTTGCACAGCGCAATACGGAGCGACTGGACTTATTGACTAAACTCAAATTAGCAACTCATGATACTGCTCGTATGGACTTGCAGATTCAAATATCTGATTTATTTATTGTTGATGAATCGAATGCGGAACGAGGCATCAATCACGCTAATATTGCCCTAATATTAGCGCAAAACTATGGCGACCAAGAACGACAGTTTCTAGCGATTGATAAGTTGATTAAATCATATTTTGATATAAAAAAGGACGTCAAAACTGCCACCGATTTTCTCAACACCATGAAACTTATCGACACCAGCGCGGTCTCTACACAAAATCAGGCACTGATTTTTGGTCACGAAGGAAAAATATTTTCGGTATTAAATGATTTTGATAAAGCTGAAAAAGCTTTTTCTATACAGTTGGCTATTTATAATAAAACGGGGTATGAAAAGGGAAAAGCAGAAGCCAATTTCAATATCGGGGAGTTGTTTTTTTATCAAAATAATTTTCCACAAGCCTTACAATATTATAAAAGAGCACTGACTGCCTATGACCTGATTGGAGACAATCGACGAAAACTGAAAACGCTTAATGCCATTGGTCGGACGTATGGGAAGTTGGGAAATTTCACTAAAACCCTTGCATATAGTTCTGATGCTTTGTTACTCGCACAAACGATTGAAGACGACTTAGAATTTGCAAAAATTAATATTAATATGGGGCTTGCCTACCAGAATCTGGGACGTTCTGTACAAGCAGTAGGTTATTACAGTGAGGCATTAGACTATGGCGAAATCATGGATGATTATCCAATTATTGCAACCGCTGCGAACGAATTGGGGGATATTTATCATGAGTTGTGTAATGAGATTGAAGCGAATGCCTATTACGAACGCGGATTGGGTGTGATAGAAAAGCTAAAAGATAAAGATTTAAAAAAAGACATTTATACCTCTGTTTTTGACTTTCATGATAGTTACGGGCGAGATTCGGTTGGTTATTTTTATTTAAAAAAGATAACTGCTTTAAAAGATGAATTGTATAACGAAGCGCAGGCGAAACAGTTGGCAATGAATCAAATTCGCTACGAAACTGAAAAGCGACAAGAAGAAGTTGAAATTTTGAAAGCCAAACAATTAGAAGATGAATTGATTATTCAAAATCAACAATTACAGAATTATGCGTTGATAGGACTGATGTTGTTGGCGATTGCGTTTTCTTTTATTTTATACAATGCGCTACGGCGAAAAAAGGCAAATAACGAACGGTTGGAAGAAGAAGTAAAAAAGCGAACTAACGAATTGGAAGCTTCTAATAATGAATTAAAATATTTCAATAACGAACTTGAACGCTCGAATAACGAACTTGAACGTTTTGCCTACATTGCTTCGCATGATTTGAAATCACCATTGCGAAACGTAATTAGTTTTTTGAGTCTGATCAAGCGAAAATTAGGGAAAAAAGCACCTGACCCTGATTTGGAAGAGTATCTGCGTTTTGCGTCGAATAATGCGCATCAGATGCACAATTTAATTCAGGATGTACTTGAGTTTTCACGCTTTGACCGTAAAGAAACGAAGAATACGGAAGTTGATTTGAATGAGTCGTTGATTATGGTGATGCAAAATTTACAAGAGACAATGGAAAAGAAAAATGCTGTTGTTTTTGCCCAGTCTTTACCTACGATTGAGGGGAATTCAGTACGGCTTTTACAGCTATTTCAAAATTTGGTCGGGAACGGAATTAAGTATAATGAGAACCCCAAACCGCGCGTTATCGTTGGTCATCGAATGGATAAAACGAGTCACGTTTTTTCAGTCATTGACAACGGAATTGGGATTGATGAAGAATATCATGCTCAGATTTTTGAGATGTTCAAACGCCTGCATACTCGTGATGAATATCAAGGTACAGGTATTGGCTTGGCACTCTGTAAGAAAATTGTAGATAATATGAATGGGGAGATTTGGTTAGAATCGGAAGAGGGCAAGGGGACGACTTTTTATTTTAGTATCCCAAAGGTTTCTTAAGGGGTACGGTATGCATCAAAAGGTTTTCTGTCCGAACGCACCCCGAAATATTCTTTTTTAGACGGAGTACAAACTATATTTTTTCTTGAAAAAATATAGTTTGTGCTCCGTCTAAAAAAGTTGAAAAACTGAATTGTACCTGGCAAAATAAGAGATTAATGACCGAATCTCAATTCAAATGAATCCCTTTACCTTCCAGGCGAATCACCTTTTCGCGATACAATGCACCCACTGCTTTTTTAAATGTCTTTTTACTCATTTCCAAATGCATCTGAATCATATCAGGACTGCTTTTATCATGTAATGGCAAAAATCCACCATTGGCTTTCAATTTATCGAGAATTTTTTGAGCATTCGGTTCGACATTTTGATAGCCTTGTTTTTCCAGGCTTACATCTATTTTTCCGTCTTCACGTACCGTTTTTATATAACCTTTTCGACGTTCGCCCAGTTGCAGGTTTTTAAAAATTTCACCATGATACAACAGACCATCATATTTATCATTGATGATAACTTTAATGCCCAAATCAGTCGCGTCACCGAGCAATAATTCTACTTCGTCGCCTCGTTTCAAATCAACATGGTCACGTTCCAAATATTTGCTAACCTTACTTGTACCGACCAGGCGGTCAGTTGTTTCATCAAAATATAAGTAAATCAAATAAGTCGCGCCCCGCTGCATCCGTCGGTCTTGTTCGGAGAATGGCACGAGCAAATCTTTTTCCAATCCCCAATCCATAAACGCCCCAAAGGGAGTAACATCTTTCACTGTCAACCCCGCAAATTGATGCAGTTCAATCTTTGGTTTTATGGTTGTTGCAGTCATCCTATCTTCCGAATCATAGAAGATGAATACATTGATTTCATCGTCAATCAACATATCTTCTGGGATGTATTTATTGGGCAACAACACCTCTGTATCTTCGTCATCGACGAGGTACATGCCGGGTGGGGCTATCCGTTTGGCAGTCAGTAAATTAAAAATTCCGGGTTGAATCATGACGGTTTTTTATTTAAAATAATGGTGCAAAAGTCCTCTTTTTTCAAACGTTTATCTGGTTTTTAAGTAATTATTTTAAAACGAGGTAGTAGTGGACGTCTCTTTTTTATAGCATTTCTACCAATAGATTAGTCACTCCGCTTCATGAAGTTACCAATTTTACGGGTTTTAAAACTTATGGGTAATTATAAGACTAAAATGCATTCACCCCTTCAAAAAATACTCCACCGCCAAATCATATCCCTTTAGTCCCAAACCCACAATTACGCCAATACAATTAGCCGATAGATAAGAATGGTGTCGAAATTTTTCACGTTTATGCACATTCGAAATATGCACCTCAATCGTTGGTGTTTCGATAGCCGCAATTGCATCTGCAATGGCAACAGAAGTATGTGTATAAGCACCAGCATTTAGCACAATTCCATTGTAACTAAAGCCTACTTCATGTAATTTATCAATCAATTCGCCTTCATGATTGGTTTGAAAATAATGCAGCGTTACCCCTGGAAATTCCATTTGTAACCGTTCCAGATATTCTTCGAATGATTGTTTTCCGTAGATAGAAGTTTCGCGAACACCTAACAAATTGAGGTTCGGCCCGTTAATAATAATGATTTTCATAAACCGCTTATTTTGAAATTTCAAATATTGGACAACACAAAACAACGAAGTTTTGAGATTAAATATAGATTTTTGTGAAAATTTTTAAAATGTGATGACTACATTTATCTAACAAACGCAACAAAAACGAATAGTATGAAATTCAATCAAGTATTGTGTATGATGGGAATATTGGCGACGTTGGCTTGTTCCTGCAACACTGAAAACGAAAAGGCAAACACCTCAACAACCACAGAAATCACGACAAATGTTATTTATGAACGTCTGGATGTTCCCAGTTTTCAAACCAAATTAGCGGCAGCAACAAAACCGCAATTAGTCGATGTGCGTACTCCAGAAGAGTTTGCTGATGGAAATATTGACGGATCAGTCAACATCAATATCAAAGCGGATGATTTCTTAGGCAAAATTAATAATCTGGATAAATCACAACCTGTATTCGTCTATTGTCAGGCAGGCGGACGTAGTAAAAGATGTGCAGAAAAGATGAAAAGTTTAGGTTTTTCAGAAATTTACGAATTGAAAACAGGGTACTCGGGCTGGGAACAATAGTTCAATTTTTGCTCCATCTAAATGAGTTTAAGTGCGGCGCAAAAAGTAATTTACTTTAGCTAATATTGCGTTATACGCCTGTGGGATTCGACTATCAGTACCGTGTAACAAAAGTTTATTTGCATTTAAAGCAAGAGGAGTTTGAGGATGAAAAATG
>CAYUNA010000248.1:0-6638 GCA_964445895.1 uncultured Saprospiraceae bacterium
TTTTTACACACTGCATTTAACACCTACATTTTGTTATTTTTATTTATACGAAAAAGAAATATTGAAATTTGTAAATAAAACACACTAAATTCGTCATGATAAACACCCAACTTATACACCCAAATAATCCTCCCAAATGATAAACTGGCAAGAATATCCCTTTACAAAATTGCTCTTTCCTTTTATAACGGGCATCGGTTTAGCAATTTATTTCGATACTGGTAATTTTTCCTTATTGTTTACTTTGTACAGTGTTTTGTCACTTACAGCATTGATTTTATTTCGCATTCGTGGCAATGTAAAAATAAATTATGCCTTTTCCATTATTACCCTCATCAGCTTTTTAGTACTAGGCTATACCTGGACTCTGTTTCGCAACGAACTCGCACATCCTGCTCATTTTCAACAACATTTCACGGGTGAAGTACAGCCCATACTCGGTACTATCGCAGATATGCCCGTGCAAAAAGGTGAGAGAATAAAATTTACACTACAACTAAAAGCTATTCGATTGGCCGATAAATCTATAGCTGCGAATGGTAATATTTTAATGTATATCCCCAAAGATTCTTTGTCAGCAAATTTGGTATATGGCGACCAAATTGGCGTAGCAGGTATTCCTCGTGCAATTGCATCACCGACCAATCCTCATGCTTTTGATTATCAGTCATATTTACATTTTAAAAATATCCATTATCAACTTTTCATCAAGCAAGGCGACTGGCAAGTTTTAGGTGATAACGAGGGCAATCCGATTTTAAAATTAGCTTTTCAATGGCGGAAGAATTTCATTGAAGTTTTGCGTAAATATTTAAAAGATGAGAATCAATTTTCGGTTGGTTCAGCATTGATTTTAGGCTATAAAGATGAAATTACGGAAGAGATTCGGGCAGCGTATGCTGGTACAGGAGCGATGCACGTTTTGGCAGTTTCGGGCTTGCATGTCGGGTTGATTTTTCTGATTTTAAATACACTTTTAAAGGTTTTTAATTCCAATAAAATCTGGTGGCGCGTATTGCGTGTCACCATTCTTTTGCTGGGCATCTGGGCATTTGCACTCATTACAGGTGCATCTCCCTCGGTGCTACGTGCTGCCACTATGTTCACTTTTGTGACAATTGGTATGAGTTTGAAACAGCCTACAAATATTTACAACACACTGGCGGGTTCAGCGGTATTGTTGCTGGCTTTCAATCCATATTTGCTGATGAATGTCGGTTTTCAAATGTCATACCTGGCGGTCATTGGTATCGTTTATTTTCAACCGAAGATTGCCGAAAAATGGATGATTAAGAACCGAATTGGTAATTATTTATGGCAATTGGCAGCAGTATCCATGTCTGCTCAATTAATGACCTTGCCGCTAAGTTTATATTATTTTCATCAGTTTCCTTCCTATTTTATTTTGTCGGGTTTAATCGTTGTTCCTGCCGCAGGTGTGATTTTATTCGCAGGTATTGGATTGTTTTTATTGGAAGCCATTTCTCCTATTCTCGCTGCGAAATTAGGTTGGTGTTTAGACGCTTTGATTTCGTTAGTCAATTGGTTTATTTTTCTGATTCACCAATTACCATTTAGCGTTATTCGTGGTATTTGGATTGGTGGTTTCCTAGCGTTTTTGCTCTATTTATTGCTCTTTTCGGTTATTGGCATTATCAATACCAAACGATGGAAGTGGATGATGGTTAGTAGTCTAATTTTTGCTTTTGCCAGTTTGACTTCTGCGTTTAAAAATTTTCAAAAAACAAATAATCAGCAAATTGTCGTTTACGATGTTTATAAACATTCGCTAATTGATTTCGTTAATGGGCGCGACTGTTATACGTTACAAAATGAGGATATTCCTGAAAAAACAGTCAGTTTTGCCGCCCAAAATAATCGTTGGCAAATGGGCATTAGACATTTTGAAACCATCCATTTTTCAAAAGATAGCCTACACGTTTTTAATAATTGGAGATTTAAGGAAGGACGAGTTCAATTTTTCAATCAAGATTTTGCCATTATTGACCGACCGTTGGTAGCTGATTTTTCTGATGACAAAATTACAGTAACGCATATCTTAATTAGAAATACGCCAGATTTAAAAATAACTGATTTAACAACAATTTTTAATTTTAAAACTATCGTTTTTGATAGCTCAAATAAAAAATATCAAGTGGAGAAATGGAAAAAAGAATGTGAGGATTTAAATTTACAATACTGGTATACAGCAGAGGATGGTGCGTTTATTTTAACGGTTGAATAATATAGCTTCAACGATTTTGTCCTTGGATGTATTTATCATAATGATTAGAGTCAAGGGAGTAGGAAAATAATAACCTCCCCAAAGTAATCTTTATGTTCTTCAACAATAAACCAGTTCTATATCAAAAGGTCTTCTGTCCGCCCGCACCACGGATTTTTTTTTCAGAGGCAATCATTTTGATTTTTTGCTAAAAAATCAAAATGATTGCCTCTATAACTAGAAACCCCGTGGTGCGGACGGACAAAAATCAGATAATGAACTATATCTTGAGTTCTCCTAATCCTCAAATGGTGATTTTTATTTTTTTTGAAGCGAGAATAATTACGTCCAAGTACTTATGCCACCACTTCCTTATCAAATACACCGATTTCTTTACAAATTCGATACATTTTCTCTACTGCTTCGTCGATGTGTTTCTTTTTGTGCGTGGACATCAAAGAGAAGCGCAACAACGAATCTTCTGGCGGTACGGCTGGTGAAATCACTGGGTTGACAAATACGCCCTCATCCTGTAATTTCCGCGTTAAGATGAAAGTTTTCTCTACATCACGGATATAAATTGGAATAATTGGTGTCGTCGAATGCCCCGTTTCAAAGCCTCTTTCTTTCAGCAACTTATGTGTATAATGGGTATTTTCCCACAATTTATTGATGATTTCTGGTTGTTCGTTCATCAAATCCAGTGCCGCAATTACACTCGCCGCATTGGCAGGCGCGATACTTGCACTAAAAATCAATGACCGGGCATTGTGCTTCAAATAGTTGATATGCTCAAAATCACCCGCCACAAAACCACCGATAGATGCCAACGATTTACTGAACGTTCCCATCACCATATCTACCTCATCAATGAGTCCAAAATGGTCAGCAGTTCCACGACCTTTAGCCCCCAAAACACCCAGAGAGTGCGCGTCGTCCAAGAAGATATTTGCGCCATATTTTCGCGCTAATCGTACAATTTCTGGTAAGTTGGTCACATCGCCTTCCATACTAAATACGCCATCTACGGCAATCAGTTTCACTGCATCCTTATGGTCTTCCAATCGCTGCAATACCTTCTCCAAGGACTCCATATCGTTGTGCTTGAACTTCCGAACCGTCGCCATCGACAATCGTGAACCATCCACAATCGACGCATGATTGTATTCATCATTAATAATGAAATCATGACGACCAACGACAGCCGACAACACGCCCAAATTGACCTGCATCCCCGTACTAAAAACAATGGCCTCTTCCTTGCCAACAAACTTTGCCAGCTTTTCTTCCAGTTCCAAGTGGATGTCTAATGTCCCGTTTAAAAAACGAGAACCGGCACAACCTGAACCGTATTTTCGGATAGCCGCAATTGAAGCCTCCTTTAATTTTGGATGATTGGTCAGTCCTAAATAACTATTAGATCCAAACATCAACACACGCTTCCCGTTGATGGTTACGACCGCATCCTGGTCAGATTCAATCGCCCGAAAATAGGGATATACGCCTCGTGCCCGCGCTTCTTGTGGCGCAGTGTATTTCCCCAACTTTTGTTTAAGTAGGTTCATTTTTTTGTATTTCTATGCGAATAAATATTGAGTGTACTGGTTTATTGGTTGATTTGGTTGATTGAGTTAAATAATTGAATTATCTGTATTATCGTTTTATAAAAATCTGTATCTGTATATCTGTAAAATTCTGTTTATTTTTTAAAATTGTACTTCCACAAAAGCGTTTTTATTGCGCTTTTTGAAATTCAAACCTCTACAAGTGGATTCTCAAGAAAAAAACTACGAAATCAACTTCACATATCTTTCTAAAAATCGCCGTACTTTTCCACTCTTCATCAATATTTCAAAAGTAATAATTGCTAAAACGGCGCAAGAAAACCCTAAAAATACATCAATAATGTAATGGTGTCGGCTATAAACGGCTGCAAACCAAATTCCTAAAGTAATGATTAGAAATGCTGCACTCGCTAGCTTTAGACGCTTTTTCCAACCAAAATACAACGTAATCACAGGGAATGCCGAGTGTAATGATGGTACTGCCGCAAACACGTTTGCATTTTTGGCATACATATTATGAAACAATTCTATTCCAAAAAACTCATCAAAGTTAGATAACGCTGCCTCGTTGCCTGGGATATTGAAGTTTTTTTCAAAACCATGTAACTCTACATACCAGGGTGCTGCGGCTGGATAAAGGTAATAAACCGTTATCCCGAATACATTGACCAGGAAAAAGCTAAAGGAGAATTCCAATAATAACTTTTTATCATTGAAAAATAACCATATCGCGTATGCCAGTGGGACGGGAATCCAACATAAATAAAACAAGCCCGAAATCACATCTAAAAACCAATGTTCATGTCGTGCCCAATATTCGTTGGGGGTCAATAATTCCCCTGCTTCCATGATGCCAAACCACGACTTTTCGAGGTCATAAATATCTTTGATATGCACCTCATTAAAAAGGTAATTCGGATAAATCCGCGTTGAATCATACACCAGCCAATAGGCAAAAAAGAATAGCAATGACAGCACAATTCCCCTTGTCGTTGGACTCCACACATAGCCAATCAAACCGACAGCTGCCATTCCGATATGATCGTCTCTCATTCCAATAAAAAAGTAAGCCCAAAGCAAATAAGCTATCGTTAAGCCAACTGCAATCAGTGCATCTTTTTTAGACAATTTTTCAAAAGGCTTAAATGCCATTTAGTTCGCTTTTCGTTTTAAATTACCCGTGTACAGACTCCCCTTTTTGGGCTTGAGACGCATTTCTCGCCTTGTTGTGTTTAAAATCTGACCGCAAAGCGATATCCCACATTTTTGAACTCACACCAAAGCCCGATTCTGGGTCTTTGAAGTGATGTTTCAAATGATGTGCTTTTAATTCATTCCAGTATTTCCCTTCAAAATTTGCATGGTGTAAAGCATAATGCATCATGTCATAACACACATAACCCAATACCAATCCTACAAAAAATGGAGCGACCAATTGTGGACCCAACATCATTTTAAAAAGAAAATAAAAACCAAATGCCAACGGAACACTCATTGCTGGAGGCATCACTAGACGATTCGAATCATTCGGGTAGTCATGATGAACACCGTGAAACGTAAAGTGTACCCATTCCATAAATTTGCCATGCGGCGTAAAATGAAAAACGTAACGGTGCATAACATATTCCGTAATTGTCCAAGTGAAAAGTCCTACAAAAAATAATCCAGCCCCATTCGCCAAAGTCACTTCTGGAAAAATGACCGACTGATAAGTAAAATACGCAATTACAGGTATATAAATTATCAATGGTATTGACCAATGCACTTTCGTGAACATCTCCAAAAAGTCACTTTTGAACATCCGTACACTCTCATCTTTGTTTGATACGTATAACTTTTTCATGACTATTAATTTTTTCGCACCCGAGAATACAAACTATAATCTTTATCGAAAATAAAGGTAAATAATAGCTTAGACCAAGAAGGGTGATATTCTAAATTGTCGTAAAATTCAGGGGCCATCTTTTTCAATTCTGGCAAACGATTCCAAGGAATTGACGGGAAGTCATGGTGTTCGTTATGATAACCAATATTCAACGCCAATTTATTCAAGGGACCATAATAACTATAAGTCTCCTGATTCGCATTCAAGGTATAGTGTTCTTGAATCCAACGGGCACCCAACGGATGTAAACCCAGAGCAAAAATCATTGAGAAAAACAAGTAAAACAATGCATTGAATCCAAAGAAATAATAAATCGCGAAATCTGTCGCTAAAATGAATGCAATATTGATAAACATCCACGGTTTCCAAGTTGTTACTGCTTTTACTCGTTCTGTTCGAAAAATTTGAAAGAAAGGAAATAACAGCATCCACAACGCTTTTCTCCACCATACATTACCAATCAATTTCGCTTCCCAATGCGTCGCCAAATCTGTATCATTTTCATAGTCGCCAAGATGAGAATGATGTCTCATGTGATATGTCGAAAAACCCATTGCACCAGGTACAACATTCGGAATATCGGATAAAATCACACAAATTTTATTTAGAAATCTATTTTTAAAAATCATGTTATGGGTCGCATCATGAATAACCACATACAAACTATGGTTTGGAAATGCACCGATAACATATGCCACAATTAAGGCCAACCACCAGTAATTTTTAAATCCTAATCCACCTAACCAAGCGGCAATTGCCAACTGTATACCCACAAAACCAAGAAGATAAGCAAATGTCCACGGATTACGTCCAATCAACTTCGCCACTTCTGGGTGTTTCTCTAAAATTTCTTTACAACGCACTTGATGAGAATGCGCGCCAGTTCTAAGATGAAAATCTTGTGCTTCCATAATCTTATTGAGAATTCTCTGTTCTAAAAAAGTGATTGTTGTTTATAGTTAAT
>CAYUNA010000249.1:0-6635 GCA_964445895.1 uncultured Saprospiraceae bacterium
TTTGAGAAGTGAGGAAATCACAAGATTTTTGAGCTTCAAAAAAAAGCAGTGCGCTTTTCCTGAGGCAAAGCGGATGTGTGCGTTAAAGGGCAAAAACGAGTTTTACAAACTCATTTATGTCTCTTAAAATCCCTTTCTAAAAACGTAAAAAAAGTTTCTTTGAGCTTTATCAAAGGGGTTATTGAGGGATGAAAAGCGTTTTTGCAAACGCTTTTCATCCCTCAATAACCCCACACGCGTTACCGCAGGCAATGCGCACTATTTTTTATTTATCTTCTCCTTCAAAAATTCATAAATCGCCTCCTGACACCGCACCATTTCCGCACCGTCCGCAACCGTCCGATGTTCATTTTCTTTTTTCACGTCAATCCATCGCGCTTTTTGATTGTCTTGTAGCTGTAGATTAACGATATGTCGCAATTCTTTATAAATATTTTTATCCAAAATCGGGATGACAGCCTCTACGCGTCTATCCAAATTTCGCGTCATCCAATCCGCCGAAGCAGTATACATTTTTTCCTTACCGCCGTTCCCGAAAATATAAACCCGTGCATGTTCCAAAAATCGGTCAATTACACTAATCACTTCAATATTATCTGTATAACCTGGCACTCCTGGAATCAGGCAGCACATTCCTCGCACAATCATCTGAATCTTCACCCCCGCCTGACTGGCCTGCACCAGATGCTTCATCATACCTTTGTCTTCTAAACTATTCATTTTCAGTATCATATAGGCTGGTTTCCCCGCTTTTGCTTGCGCAATTTCTTTATCAACCATCTTTTTAAAACCCTTTCTGGACGTAAATGGAGAAATCAACAAATGACTTGCATTCGGCAAAATCGTCTTCTTTTCGAGGAGTTTAAAAATCTGTTCCGCGTCACTTCCGAGTTTTAAGTCGGAGGTCAAAAGTGCGTGGTCGGCGTAGAGTTTTGCCGTTTTTTCATTAAAATTTCCTGTACCTAAATAGGTATATAATCGCCGATTTCCGTCCTCAATTCTGCGTATCAACATCAATTTCGTATGCACTTTTATACCCGGAAAACTATACATCACTTTCGCCCCAGCAGCTTCCAATTTTTCGCCCCAACATAAGTTCATTTTTTCATCAAAACGAGCCTTTGCCTCAATAAAAACAACTACTTTTTTGCCTTGCTTACAGGCATGTAGTAATGCATTAGCCACATTGGATTTGGCAGCAACTCGATATAATGTTATTTTGATGGCATCCACTTTTGAGTCATCAGCTGCTTCCCAAATTAACTTAGAAACGTAGTCATATTTTTGATATGGAAAATGCAACATAAAATCCTTTTCCTGCATTGCTGTGATAATGGAATCCGCTTTTTCCAACTCTGGGTGCGGCAACGGTGGCATTGGTACATCGTGGAATTCTGACTTTTCTGATGGATTAGGAAAGCCAAAAAAGTCATGAAAATTATGGTAACGACCACCTGGAATCAGGTCATTCTTTTTCAGCTTTAATAATTTTTTAATTTGCTTTACTAAATCCTTTGGCATCTTTGAGTCATACAAAAATCGCGTTGGCAAACCAATCTCTCGGCTTTCTATTCCGTGCTTAATTTTTTCCAGCAAATCCCCTTCGTATTCGTCATCAATATACATCTCTGCATCTCGCGAAATTTTCAAAGAATAAACAGCCTTTATCGTCAAATTTTCAAAAAACGTCCCCAAATTAGCCCGAATAATATCATCTAAAAAAGTAATATTATGTTTCTGATTATCAACAGGTAAGGCTATAAATCGATCACGCTTATTGGTAGGGATTTCTACCAAAGCAGGCGGTGTATTCGTCTCTTCAAAATCAACAATAAAATAGAGTCCTTTATCTTTCAAAAACAGATTAAAATTTTCCTCTTTATTTAAAAAAGCAGGCTGAGAAATATGTGGTATTTTAGTCGAAAAATAATCCTTTGCAAACGCCAACTGTTCAGCTGTAAAATCTTCAGCTTTTACCAAAAATATATTTTCTACTTCCAATGCAGGAATAATTTCTTCTTGAAAAATACGACCAAATTCCTTCTGCTGTTCATCTACAATTTTATGAATTAACTTCAAAGATTTTTTAGGTCGAACGTGTAATTTCTTCCGTGTTGTTTTTTTCAATTCCTTGAAACTCCGAAGCGACGCCACCCGAACTCGAAAAAATTCATCTAAATTAGAACTATAAATTGCCAAAAACTTAATGCGCTCATACAACGGCACTCCTGGGTCTTTTGCTTCTTGCAAAACTCGATAGTTAAAAGACAACCAAGTAATATCGCGCTCTTGAAAAATGGTCGGGGTTGCTACTGTTGCTTCAGCCATGATTTTTGTTTGATTGGAAATTTTATTTTGAAAAATTACGGGATTTTTTTTGGTAAAAAACGGGAAACTACCATTTTGTTGAGAAAGAAGAGGTAAATTTTAACTTAAAAAATTAACTGATGTTATGCACCTGCCATATTCTACATGAAATTGCTATCATTTATGGAGTCAATTACTCATTACCGGGTAAGTGCGTGACAGCAGTAACTAAAATATCTTACAGGCCCAACGCACAAAAACATAAAACATTATTTTAAAAACAAACATTCAACCACAACATTTTGTTTTGTTAAAATAATTTTGCTACATTTGCCAAAATCAAAATTAAACATACACTCAACATGACCCTCACTACAAACCCGGAACTCGAACTCGCCTTCGACTACGTTCAATTTACAAATAAAAACATCTTTCTGACCGGAAAAGCAGGGACAGGAAAAACTACTTTTTTGCATCGGGTCAAAGCGGAAAGCATCAAGCGAACGGTCATTGTCGCACCTACTGGAGTTGCTGCGATTAACGCAAAAGGCATGACGATTCACTCTTTTTTTCAGCTGCCTTTTGGACCACACATTCCTGGCAGCCCGCCCGACCCAAAGCGACAGCGAAAATTTACTCGTAAAAAAATCAACCTAATTAAGAGTGTAGATTTATTGATTATTGACGAGATAAGTATGGTTCGGTCGGATATGTTGGATGCGATTGACGAGGTGCTGCGACGGTACAAAAATCGGCATAAACCCTTTGGCGGCGTACAATTGCTGATGATTGGAGATTTGCATCAATTGCCCCCTGTTGTCAAACAAGAGGAGTGGTATTTGTTGCGCGAACATTATGCAACGCCTTATTTTTTTGGTAGTCAGGCGTTGGCAAAAACCAATCCGGTGACGGTGCAACTGAAGCATATCTATCGACAATCTGATGATGTTTTTATCAATCTTTTAAATAAAGTCCGTGACAATAAACTTGATAATGAAGTACTCGAAACGCTGAACAGTCGCTATATTGAAAATTTTAAACCAGCAAAAGAAGAAGGCTACATTACCCTCACTTCTCACAATGCCGCAGCCAATAATATTAATCAGAAAAAACTGGATGAGTTAAAGACAAATTCGTATAAATTCACCGCCAAAGTAGAAGGCAATTTCCCGCAGCACTCCTACCCTACCGAAGAGGTTTTATCTTTCAAAAAAGGGGCACAGGTGCTTTTTATCAAGAATGATTCTTCGCCCGACAAACTATATTATAATGGTAAAATCGGTCAAATTACCAGCATCGATGACGGTACTATTTATGTCAAATGTCCAGGGGATAGTAGCACAATTGCCGTTGGCATGGTCGATTGGAATAATGTAAAATACGACCTCAACGAACGAACCAAAGAAGTGACGGAAGAGGAAGTTGGAAAATTCACACAATATCCACTAAAACTCGCGTGGGCCATCACCATTCACAAGAGTCAGGGATTGACTTTTGAACGAGCGATTATTGATGCCGCTGCTGCGTTTGCCCACGGACAAGTTTATGTGGCATTGAGTCGATGCAAAAGCTTTGAGGGCATTGTATTGCATTCTAAAATCAACTTTTCGAGTGTCAAAACAGATACCGTCGTCAAGGATTATTCTGAAAAAGCGGAACAAAATGCTCCAAGTGAAGCCGATTTGGAACAATCAAAAAAGGAATATCAGGAGAGTTTGGTAGAGGATTTATTTAATTTTCAAGCCGTGCAATATGCTGTGAGTGATGTAAGTCGCACTTATTTAGCACATGAAAATACGTTGACGACTGCAGCTGTCTTGCAACTGAATGAATGGGCTGCGAAAATTGAAGCGGAAGTCATTTTAATGGCTAAAAAGTTCATGCCGCAGCTAAAAGGATATTTTGCACAACCATCGCTGCCTGAAGATAATGAAGAATTGCAGACCCGTTTGCAAAAGGCAAGTCTTTATTTTTCTAATAAAATCAGTAAGGAATCTATTCCAGAATTGCAGAAAATGCCCGTATTAACGGATAGTCAAGCCGTGAAGAAAACGGCGGTTGATAATTTGATGAAGGTAGAAAAGTTGCTATATATCAAAAATGCGTGTTTCGTGGCCATTCAAGCTAAATTTTCAGCGCATGAATTTTTAAAAGCAAGAGCAAATGCAGATATGGATTTTGATAAAATAGCCAAAAGTAAGTCTGCTAAATTGTCGTTTTCCAATATTCCCAAAAACACACTACACCCTCATTTGTACGCACAGATACAGGCATGGCGACAGGAAGAAGCACAAGAAGCTGGCATCAATCCTTATGAAATTGTACCCACCAAAACGATTTCAGAATTGGTGCAGTTCCTGCCTACGACATCGAAAGCCTTGCTGCAAATAAAAGGTATTGGCCCAGCAAAATTGAAGCGGTTTGGGGCAGATATTATTGATTTAATTGAAACGTACTGCACCGCAAAAGGCATTAAAAAGAACCTATTGCTGACTGGAGAAGTTAAACGCACAGTAAAGGTTTCGGAAACGAAAAAGAAGAGTTTTGACTTATTTAAAGCGGGACGGAATATTAAAGAAATAGCTCAAATGCGCAATTTGACTACCAACACAATTGAGGGACATTTGACCCCATTTATTGGTACAGGTGAGTTGGATATTTTTAAATTAATTCCCAAAGAAGGCGTTGAAGAAATTGAGCAATTTTTTATTAAAAATAAAGATGCCAACGGAGCCATTGCCAAAACTTTTTTTGGAGAAAAATATAGCTATGAACATTTTAGGATGGTACGGGCCTATGCAAATCATAAAGCTACAAATTCTTAAGCGACTATGTAGAGGTTGTCACTTGACCCGACAAAAAATATTCTTGATAAAATGAATTATTTTTTGCAGGTTCAATAGCGATGCTCTGTCCGCCCGCACCACGGATATCTTTTTTTCAGAGGCAATCATTTTGATTTTTTGATAAAAAATCACTTCAATGGAAAACACCACACATCAAATCATCATCAACGCTGCCCAAAATATGGAGGCACTTGCTGACCAATCTATTGACTTAGTCGTCACCTCGCCACCGTATCCAATGATTCAGATGTGGGATGATATCATGGCAAAACAAAACCCAAAAATCGAAGCGGCATTGAACGAAAACCAAGGAATAGTGGCCTATGAATTGATGCACTTAGAATTGGATAAAATTTGGACAGAGTCGGTTCGGGTCTTAAAACCGGGCGGTTTTGTTTGCATCAATATCGGTGATGCGACGCGAACGATAGGCGGTAATTTTGCGCTCTACCCCAATCATGCCCGAATCATTCAAGCCTTTCAAAAATTAGGATTGTCCAATTTGCCCAATATCATTTGGCGAAAACAAACCAATGCTCCCAACAAATTTATGGGTTCTGGAATGTTGCCTGCTGGGGCATACACCACGTTGGAACATGAGTGGATTTTGATTTTTAGAAAAGGAGGCAAACGAGCATTTAAGGATGCAGACGCAAAACTAAAACGCCGACAAAGTGCCTATTTTTGGGAAGAGCGCAATATTTGGTTTTCTGATTTGTGGGACTTAAAAGGGACAAAACAGCGAATTGATAAATCTGAAACGCGGAAACGAAGTGCGGCTTATCCATTTGAAGTACCGTATCGATTGATTAATATGTTTTCTTTAAAATATGATACCGTTTTAGACCCATTTTTGGGGACTGGCACCACGACTTTGGCAGCAATTGCAGCGCAACGCAATAGTGTTGGTTTTGAAATTGACCCCTTATTTTTAGAGATTATTTTAGAAAATATTGGGCATACACCTATCAATTTTTTCAATACTTATTTAAAAAACAGACTGATTCGCCATCAAGAATTTGTTGAAAATCGAGCAGCAGATGTTAAGAAAAATCCGATTAAACATTTTAATGAACAGCTCAATATTCCTGTAATGACAAAGCAGGAGGCAGCAATGAGTTTTCAATTTGTTGATAAATTAAATATACAAGGAAGTCAAATTCAGGTAAATTACCGAAACAGTCTTTAAAGGAAAGAAAGTACTCGAACACAAAAAGGCGCAATGAGAACTAACTCATTGCGCCTATGGCGACTCACTGTCGAAAGTACTTTTGTAGACGCAGCCAATAAAATGTTGGCTTCCAACAATTTATTGGCTACGTCCAAAGAAAAAAGTCACAACAGCGAGCCGCCAAAGGCGCGATGCTGTTGTGACTTTAATTATTTAACAATGATTTTTCACAGAATTTGGCAAAGAACCAAATTACTGCTTTCTTTGGCGGTGTATCAAATGTAATGCTGTACTTTAGCCGTTATCTGGCC
>CAYUNA010000250.1:0-6620 GCA_964445895.1 uncultured Saprospiraceae bacterium
TCCTTTACCATGCAATAAAGCGAGCATTTACCGCCGTTTGCAATTATTAATGATGAAAATTGGTGGAAAATGGATGAATGCTGCAAGTTGATAGATTAGCGAATTTTCGCTGGAGAGTTTATTTTGTCAAAAAAAGTACTTGTTTTTAGTCAAAAATGTTAATTCCTTTGAACAAACGGTGTTTTTTCGCAGTTTTGCAATTGCTTTTAAAATTTGAGGGGTAATGTGTTCCTTAACCTCTGGCATCTAAAAAAACAACTATGGATATTCTTTGTATCAACGACAATTTTTCACCTGAACAAATGGCTGTAATTCCTAATCGCCCACAAAAAGATAAAATGTACAGCATCCGTGATGTTGTCAAATCTTCGATGGGCACAGGCTTATTGTTAAACGAAATTCAGAATCCACACAATGGCTGGGCAGAAATGAACGGAATGAAATTTACGTTTGAGCCTAATTTTAACATTAACCGGTTCGCCAATTTGAATGGTGATATGTTGACGTATGAAATGGTGAAAGATGTGATTTCGGTGAAAGCGTAGAAGTTCTAATTCCGAACGCTGAGTTTTTTCCGTAACCTATTTTAACTACCTGGACATATTTATTCTATGAATCTTAGCTCTAAAATTTATAGAATAATTGGCGGTGTATCAAAAGTAATGCTACTTGTTCTTTTGCTATCATCAGTCCGTCCGCACCGCGAGAGAACTAGTTGATAGAGGGAGGAACCTTTAATTTTTGTACAAAAATTAAAGGTTCCTCCCTCTGAAAAAATATTTTCCGTGGTGCGTGCGGACAGAAATTGGCTAAAGAAGAGCATTACTTTTGACGCACCGCCGAATAATTATGTCCGAGTACTTACATTTCATTTTTAACACAATACTAAAATTATACGCTATGCTAAATTTTCGCGTTTCAACTTTGACTTTTTTAATGTTGACCTTTTTATTGGCTTGTGGAGATGGGAATATTGAGGTGGTAGAAAATAAAAATGACGCTGGAGTCCTGATTGAAAAATACGGTCGCACCAAGGATAATTTTGCCAAAGAAGGTAAATATGAAGCTTTTTATGAAAATGGAAAAGTGTCGGAAGTAGCCAATTATTCTAAAGACGTTTTGGATGGTGAGCGCAAACTTTTCCGAGAAGATGGTTCTGTAGAAACGATTGAAAATTATAAATTCGGTCAATTTTCTGGTTTATATCAGAATCTTTATCCAAACGGGCAAGTCAAATTTGAAGGAAAATATACCGATAACGTGATGGGAGGCATTTGGAAAAGCTACTACGAATCGGGTGCGCTGAAAGAGGAAGTGACCATGGCTAATAACGACGAAAACGGATTGTTTAAGGAATATCATGAAAATGGAAAATTGGCATCGGAAGGTATCTATGCGAATGGACCATTTGAAAAAGGCGAGTTGAAGATTTATGATGAAAAAGGTGAATTAATTACCCGAAAAATGTGTCATCTCGGCATTTGTCGCGACATTTGGACGAAAGAAGGTGGCGAGGTGGAACTAAATATGGAAGAATTTAAAGAATTTGCCGAGAAGATGAAGGCAATAGAATAGACGGTGAACCAGAGACCGTTGACAGTAGACAATCGCACATTTAAAAATTGTGTATCATTCTTTGCCGTCAACCGTTTGTCGTCAGCCGTAAAAATAAATTATGAAAAAAATATTACTCTCAGTTTTAATTGTATTTGCTTGGTTGTCAGCTGATTGCCAAATTAATGGTGGACAAAATATCTATAGCTTTTTGAATCTATCTGCTTCGGCGCGGGTGACGGGTTTGGGCGGTAATCTGATAACTGTTCGGGATGATGATGTCGCGTTGGCGTACGGCAATCCGTCGTTGTTGAATCCTGAAATGAATGGAGGGTTGACGTTTCAACATAATTTTATGTTCGAAGGCATTGCACATGGTTATGCAGGTGTGGGTCATTATTTTAAAAATTGGGATGCGACGGGACATTTGGGGATTCAATACCTTAATTATGGAGATTTTGATGCGACAGACGAGATTGGTAATGTAGTTGGTCAATTCGATGCCGGCGAGACCGCGATTACCCTCGGAATGGGTAAGGAGCTTTATGAACGCCTTTCTGTAGGCGCCAATGTGAAGGTTATTTCTTCTTCTTTAGAAAACTACGATTCTTGGGGGTTGGTTGGCGATATAGCGGCAACTTTTCATGATACCGCTTCGAGGGTTAATGTAGTTTTGGTCGCTAAAAATATCGGCACTCAACTTTCTACTTACCGTGAAGGCAACAGTGAACCAATTCCTTTTGAAATGCAAATTGGTATCTCCAAACGCTTACGTTATTTACCATTTCGATTCTCCTTAATTTATCATAATCTCCAACGATGGAACTTGTTGTACGATGACCCCAATACAGCAGATGATGGAATATTTTTTGACTCAGACCAAGCGTCTGGTGGCAATGATTTCTTTGACAATTTGTTTCGCCACATGATTTTTAGTGGAGAATTCTTATTTGGAAAACGCGATAACTTTAGAGTACGATTGGCTTACAATCATTTGAGAAAGAAAGAGCTATCCGTTAGGAATATTCGGAGTTTGACGGGGTTCTCGTTTGGTTTGGGGTTCAAGATTAGTAAGTTTAGATTGGATTATGGGCAGTCATTCCATCACCTTGGCGGTCGGTTGAATCATATTGGAATTTCTACTAATTTTGGAGAGTTTAAAAAGAAGCGAAAGCGGAAGAAGTAACGAAACCGCCAAACTCATTGGGTAGGTTATTCTGTAAACAATCCTTATTCAATAATTTTTAAAATAGAGGAATGATGTTCAGCAGTTTAAAAAAAAACTGCTGAACATCATTCCTTACGAGTCGTTTTATGGTTGAAATTAATCAATAAAACAGACTAAAGTTATGAATACCAAAGTAGAAACGACACTTGTCGAAGAACTCAATAAATTAAAAAACGACGGGTATACTCACGATTTTGAAATTAGAAAAGGCAGCATTTTTTGTTTGAATGAAAAGAAAGAATTCGTACCTGATGAATTTGAAGTGAAAGCTACTTTTCGCTTTGAAGGTATGACGAATCCTGGAGACAGTTCAATTTTATATGCTGTTGAAACGAAGTGTGGAATGAAGGGCAGTTTTGTGGAAAATTACAGTATTGATGCGACTAATTTGACGCAGCAAATGCGGGAAAAACTACAATATAAAATGCCAGAAGGGCATGTGCGACCAGAAGATATTTAAAGTTTAAAATAGGGGTTATTTTTTTTTAGTCCTGAAAATGGAAAACTAATAATTCGCAAAATTTTAATTTAGTTCATTTGCTGTCTCCTATCGTGGTGCGGACGGACATGGAATTGCTGTTGAACAGTAAAGGGTATTGATTTTTTACAAACTCCCTAATTCCTATTTTTTATTCCCAAATCTCAAAAAACCGTAATTACCTCCGTCTCCACTTCATTACTCCAATTCCCCGCTCTGTCCTTGATTTTTAGTTTAAAAGTGGTAGTCTCTTGTTCATTATTTGTATCCAATAAAATGATATTTTGCAGGACAATTTCCAGCGTCCCGGTTATCGTAATTTCCGCATCTAACGGTGCGCGGGGCGATAGGTGATATTTGAAAATAAAGTTATCTACATCTCTCGTATCGGCCACTTCAATCGACATAATATCGGCATCTACATCACCCAAATCGCCGTCTCCATCTGTGTATTTTATCAGAAACGAGAGTGAATCTTCGTACGCCATTACCTCCGTCGCCGACAAATCTTCCAGCGAAATTTCGGGTACGACACTGATAGCTGGATTTGGTTCGTTATTGTTATTGACCGTGACGTTTTCTTTAGTACAAGCCGTTATTCCAATGAGTAGAAATAGACCAATTATTTTATTAAAATTCATGCTAAAATTTTTCAAAATGATGCAATATTCAACCTGCTACTCACAACTAAAATTAATTTATTCTAAAACTAAAATACAACTGCAACGCCAACTGCGTATCTGTTTGTGGATTTTCAGTGACCTCGGCATGGTCGTCATCTTGAATATATGAACGCATAAAAACAACATCGTCCGCTGAAAAACCAAGGTCATTTGGGTTAAAAACCACTCGCTGATAATAGGGAAGTTCGTTGTTGTCTTGTTGACTAAAAACGCTATTAATTAGTAGCGGAGTCGGCACAACTTCCAAATCCAATTCGACGGCGTCTGAAAAGTCAAAAAAATTAGTAGAAAGTTTTAATTTATTGTATGTCAAGGTATTACCGAACTTTAATTCACCGTTCAAATACGGCTATTAAAGGATTTTTAAAGAAAAACTAAACTGTCATTTCGACCAAAGTGGAGAAAGAAAAAATCTTAGTCCTAAAATTCCACGAATAAATATGTCCGAGTACTTAAGTAGAGGCAATTTCCTTCGCTAATCCTTCAAAATTTTGGAAAAAATGTCCCACATGCCGTCCATCCACCACCGCATGATGCACTTGTACGGATAGCGGCATTTTAATTCGTCCATTGTCTTCAAAATATTTTCCCCACACAATCCGCGGTACAGAATCCGTCGGATGTGATTGCATCGCATGTTGAAAACCTGTAAAAGAGACCCATGGAATCGCCGATAAAAACAAATAATCATCTCGTCCATCTTTGTCCGAAAAACTGGGATTTTTCCGCATTTCCTCCATTCGTTTTTGCGCATTTTTTACAAATACGGGAAAGGAAGCTTCATAGTCAACTTCACAAAAACTGAACACATCTGCTACCTCGGTATAAACGGAAAAAGAAGGGTGTACGACAGTATGTTCTATCACTTTATCGTTATGAATTCGCCACCGAAATTCCCTAATCTGGTTTGCCGTTTGACTAATTAAATAGACAATAGACGGTGTGAATGGAATATGGTTGTCTTTTATAAATGGAATAAATTCGGTCAAATCAACATTGGCACAAATATTAAAATGCGGATGATTCATGCTGTTGAAAAAATTGAAATGTGCTTGTCGATGAGGATGATTAAAAGTTATCTCTTTCATGGAAAAATGGATAGTTGTGTGCAATTTTTTTACAAACTCCCTTAGTAGTAAGTCATTGTATATAAACGCTATCAACTTAACAGTCGATTGGTCAGGACAACTCTTTGAGCTAAAACGCGGGCTAAATTTTGCCAAATTACAACCTTATCAGCTTCGTTTTCTAATGAATTAATCGCTGTTGCGCTGAAGAGGACAATTTCTGTTTCATCACTGGCGGCAATGACTTGTGCAGTTCGTTTGGTGTTTAAAATAAAGGCCAATTCACCAAAAATATCGCCCTCACTAAGTAACACAACGGTCTTGCCACCAATGACGACTTTGACAATACCTTTTTGAATAAAACCAAAGGTACGACCGCCATCATTTTCCATCAAAAGCACTTCGTCTTCCCGGCAATCGACGACCATCGCTTTGTTTAAAAAAGTTGCCAGACCTTTTTCACTCAATCCTTCTGTGATGGATTGATGACCAACAAATTCAGCATTATTTTCGGGATAAACGGCAGACCCGATTTGCAATTCACTATTTTCTTTTACCAGTTTATAATACCAAGCACAAACAGTTTCATATTTGGTAAAATCAGCCCCTCGTAAGGTATCTATAACGGGGGAGGAAATCAGTGTCAGATAATGTTTGTCTGGAATAAAAATCATCGGAATAAATGAGCCACCCTGGTCAGATTTTGTCAAGGCACCAATCGGTCGCATACCCAATCGTTTATAAATAGAGAAGTAGCCAATGTCACAAGATATGACCATTGCTTGTCCACCTGCTTTAAGGATTTCGATGAAGCAATGGCTAAGAAAAACCTGCGCTACTGTTGCTTTTTGTTCAACATTGTCTAACGAAAGATGAGATAAAATGACGGTTTCTGATAGTTGTTCTTCATTGAATAGTGAGAGGTTATAAATTTTACTTTTCTTCGAAGAATTGTTCATTTGTAGGGCATCTTCAAGAAAAAGGCAAGCAACAATTTCACCAGTTCGAGTATCTTCACAAGCTGCAATTTGCCGAATAATCTGGTCGCCATCAGCTATCACTGTGCTGTAATCTTCCTCAAATAATTCATTTTGAGCTAAATGTGCGCAACGCTTTCGGTCTTCTTCTGTATTCGGAAAAAAGGCTCGAAAAGGACCCATACGCAAGTCCCATTGGAGGGAAATAGATTTGACCAGACTTCTTTGAGTCATGATAGATGATAATTAATTTTGTGCTGACAGAAAGCCCAAAGGTATATAATTGTTATTTAAATTTAGTAACGATAAAAAAATAAGTCAGCCAATTAGCAACGTTTATTTTGGTCTTAGTTTTTGCTCCATCTGTGAGAATTTCTCTCGTGGTGCGGACGGACAAAAGATTGAAAATGTACGAAATTCTGTTTGATTTTAAATCAAGGTGATTTGTGTGCGTATCGTAGGTACTAGTATTGTGTGACAAAAGTTTCCTTGGATTTTCTCAAAGGGCGTTTGAGGGATAAAAAGCGTTTGCAAAAACGCTTTTTATCCCTCAAGAACCCCACACGCATTGCCGCAGACAACGCGCACTATTTTTTATTGGAGGTCGAAAATTTGCAATTTTCTCTCTCCTGA
>CAYUNA010000251.1:0-6604 GCA_964445895.1 uncultured Saprospiraceae bacterium
TAACATTACATCAACCTATTTCAAAAATAACTAAACAACTAAATATTATGGCAACAGTAAGTTCTCGCTACTCTGAGGCTGATTTGGCTGATTTTAAAGCGATTGTAGAAAAACTGATTGATAAAGGAATGGAAAAATTGGAGCGATTGGAAGAAGATTATAAAGATGCTGCGGAAACAATGGAAAATGAGGGCGACTGGATGGATGATTCTGCCAGTCAAAATGATTTGGGAATGTTACAAACCTTAGTTTTTCGGCAACGTAAACACGTCAATGATTTGCAAAATGCGATGCAACGCATTCATAATAAATCCTATGGAATCTGTATGGTTACTGGCGAGTTGATTGATAAGCGACGTCTCCTGGCAGTACCTACGACAACCAAATCTATTGCGGGTAAAAATATACAAGCTGCACCTCCGAAAAAGACTGTAGAGACGGCTGAAGAGGATGCACCAAAGCCAAAGCCGAAGAAAAAAAGTGAGCCTGTTATCATCACTCGTGTTATCAAAAAATCAGGTGCAGTTCCACCACCAATTAAAGACGAAGATGACGATATTGATAATGATATTGACGAGTTGGATGACCTTTATGATGAAGGTGTAGAGGAAGAATTTGACTTTGATTCTATCGCTGCGGATAGTAACGATGATGATTAAATTATATTCTCTACAAACTCCCTCAAACGAAGTTCGTTTAGTGAAAAGAATTTTTCAACACTTGTTATTCTATATTGACCTTCTGCGCTAAAAGTACGGGATACTGAAAAAGTGCCCCGTACTAATTCTTCTATAAACATCAGAAAAAACATGAAATTTTTATTCATCGAAAATGATGCACTTTTTTTAAATAAATTCATTAATTTTTTTAAAAAAAGTGGTCATATTTGTGAATTCGCGACGACCTTTAGAGAAGGGTATAAAAAAATTAATAATTACGAATACGAATGCATAATTATTGATTTGGATAAGCTAAATGGGGATGGGCTTAAGCTGGTTGAAATGCTGCGAAAGGACAGCGAACAGACTGGAGTTATTATTATTTCCAGCAAAAATGAAGTGAACAATCGCATTGCTGGATTAGATGCTGGGGCAGATGATTTTATGGGAAAGCCTTTTGATATTTTAGAGCTCAACGCCCGAATTAAAGCCGTTACTCGCCGAAAAATTCGTCAATTCAAAAAAGAACTCATCTTTGGAAAACTTAAACTCAATATGGAAGAGCGTCGCGTTGTCGCAGACGATATTCCTTTGCAACTCACCAAAAAAGAATTCGATATTCTCCTGTACTTAGCACGTAATAAAAATCGAGTGGTCAAAAAAGAAAGTATTGCCGAACACCTCTGGGGAGATCACATGGATGAGGCTGCTTCCTTCGATTTTATCTATGCTCATATCAAAAATTTGAGGAAAAAACTGGGACAAAATGACTGTGGTGATTTTTTGAAAACAATTTATGGAATTGGGTATAAATTTGAGAGTTATTAAAAATTTTGGTTAGACTGGAATGAAAATTGCATTTAATCAATTTTATATATTTTATAAAAATATTTGAGAAGGCCTATCTATATATTCCCGTATTTTGACTAAAAAAACCCAAACAAATTCATTCACAAAGTAAACATTTAACTTATTATGAGAAAAAATTTATACACAAGACTCTTTGTTCTATTCTTAATTTGCAATTGCCATCTTTATACGTTTGCCAGTGTCACTTACGAACAAAATCTATCGGGTAAGAATATCGAAATTGGAAATTTATTAGGATGGATAACTTCGGAAGAAGAGAACAACCAATTTTTCATTATTGAGCGGTCATTTGACGGCATTGAGTTTGAAAAAATTGGAAAAATCGACGGTATGGGCAACGCTGAAGAACTCAATGAGTATGAGTTTTTGGATGTAAATATGCACGAAGACAAGGCGTTGTACCGGCTGAAACAGATTGATTATGATGGTACTTTTTCGTATTCAGACATTTTGCAGCTTCAATCTATTCATCCCAATAATTTCATGGTGACAAATATGTCAAACACTTCAACGACGACCACTTTTGAGGTTGTTTTAGAAATGTTTCAATCAGGCAACTTATCTTATGCTTTGAAAAGTATCAAAGGTATGGAAGTACTGGAAGAAGAAGTTGACGTGGCAGTTGGGCTACAAAATATTAAAGTAGATTTAGAATTTCAACCTAAAGGTATTTATCGATTGACTTTTAAAATGGGAGAAGAAATAGAACATCTGGTGATTCAAAAAGTCGATGAAGAAGCCCTGAAAAATAATGTAGTATCAAGCAAACAGTAGGTTGCAAACTACGATTTTTTAAGAGGAAATACGCCTAATTTTTGAAAATAAAACAGGAGTCATCCCGAAGTTTTAGTCTAATCTGTTCGTTGAGCATTTTGAGGTGCATACCGTAAAAATAGATTGAAATGGTGTGATTTTGCACCGCATTTCATTGAATTAAAAATTCGGGATGACTTATATTTATTTTTCTCAAATTCTCTCAGAAACCAATTTGGATAGTTACAATATAACAATCCAGACGAAACCAAAATACGTCATATATCTGTTTGGTTTTTACAAAATACTTTTTTGTATTGCTTATTTTCGACCAAAATCCGCAGGAATTTCACCCCAGTTTTTCGTATCCCACTTCATTATTTTATTGGGATAATGATTCGCTTTTAACCAATTTTCTGCTCGTTCAATTAGCTGGTGCAAATGCTCGGTTTTGGCATTTCGTATCAATTTTGTTTTACATTGTCGTCGCTGTACCCAGCCCATTGCAATCTTTGAATCCGTATAAATCGGTGTCGTACTGCCATCTCGCTGAAACATCGCTAAGGCATGAACAATCGCCAAAAATTCGCCAATATTATTCGTTCCTAAAGGAAATTTTTGATGGAAAAACTGAAATTTCGTCTTCGTATCGACTCCTTGATATTCCATCACACCCGGATTTCCCGAACACGCCGCATCCACCGAGATGCTATCCCAAACAATTTCTGCCCGACTCGCTGCTGACATCGGACTCGCCGCTTTTTTCTTCCCGAATTTATTAAAATTGATATACTTTTGATACCCTGCCCGATAAGCCTCCTGCGCCTCCGCAACCGTCTCAAAACTCTTATATTTCGCTCCAGGATACGCTTTTATTTGCAACTGACAATCTGCCCAGCTATCATAAATTCCAGGATTATTTCCTTCCCAAACAACGTATAGTTTTCTCTTTTTTGCCATGTTTTTTGTCTTTAGAATTTAATTCGCGTTCCTTAACGAGAAAAATTACCTTATGATACAGCCTCTCTGAAAAAATAATCTATGGTGCGTGCGGACAGAAATTGGCTATGGAACAGCATTACATTTGACGTATCGCCACTTATAATTTTGAGTTGACAAATCGAATCCATCAATCAAGATAATCAATAACGTATTCCAAATCATGCTCATGAAACTTCACACTAATATCATCAAATTGAATCCGCACATCGGGATTGACCTCCTTGGTCATGCCTTTTTTATCAAAATCAATATGCTCAAAACCGCGCACAAAATCTTCCAGACTATAATCAATCACAAACTCGACATGTTCGTAACCTTCTTTATAAAAACTACCTTTTTTTGGTGCCGGCAATTCAATTAAATAAATGTCGCGCATCTCGTGCCGAATCGGTTTTTTTAGCTTGAAAATCGCAATTTGCCGCCCATTGATATTACTTTCGTTAATCATTTTGCCAATAGTTGAAAGCTTTTTTTTCAAGGTTTCATACCGTTCCTGAGTTTCTACTCGATAGCAGATATGATCCATCTCAAACCCTTGAATGTGAATGGCGTTGATAAACAAATTTAGAAATATTTTATCTAAAAATGGCTTCAAACCCGGCAATATTTTTTCAATTGGGTGCATATTTTTTTATTTTAAAATCGTCAAAACCAAGGACGGCGGTCTGCCGATAATTGCTTTTTCTCCATTGATAAAAATTGGGCGTTCTATCAATTTTGGATGAGCCATCATCGCCTCTATCCAAGCGTTGTCCGAAAGAGTTTTTCCCTTATATTTTTCTTTAAAAATAGGTTCGTTTTTTCGAATCAAATCCATTGGCTGAATGCCCAGTTTTTGAATAATATCTTCTAATTCTTTCCGTGTCGGTGGTGTTTTCAAATAATGAACAACATCCACTTTTACGCCTGTTTCTTCCAATAAATTAAGACTCTCCCGACTTTTTGAACATCTCGGATTGTGGTATATCTGCATCAAAAATCTGCTTTTTAATTTAACGCGCTCGTGTGTCATTAACCGTGCGTCGTTGTTACCTTTCTATTTCTTTCAATTCTTCTAAATAATCATATTGTAAATCCTCGTGTAGCTTCGCCAACACCCTTCTAATTTTTTTGATTTGCCCATCATAAATATTAATAAAAGCATTTATTCGATAAATTGGCATCTCGTGTTCCACCATTTTTTTACACAAATAAATTCGCATTTCAATCTCCGTTTCTTTATTGCCCGAATAGCGAATGCACTTGTCTAAATAGCGAATGACCTTCCGTAGTCCCTTCTTTCGAACATATAAATTTGACTTATTAATATCCTCCATTTGCTCATCAATTGCGGATTTCAACGTTTGAATATATCCATCTTCATTCTCCGCTTCAAACAATAAATAAGTCAGTAATTCTTTATTATCCTTCTTAAATTTCGCGAGCCGCAGACACAATTGCAACAATTGGTCAGGGTCGAGGTGAACCATTTCTTTTTTTAGCTGATGTAGTGTAGCTGCTTTCATAATATCAATTTGCAATTAATTCTACTGCGAGACACTTATATTACGGGTTGTTTATCAAACTTTATGAATGAGGTTGAAGCCGTTCAAATCTCATTCATCCAGTCATATTGTTAATTTTTCTAAAACTGTTGTTATCAATTTCTCTACGGTCTTCTTCGGTTTTTGACTAAATTCGTTAGTGATTCTGTTTGCCAAAATCGCATTACACGACAATGCCCGATGCCCCAAAACTGCCGCTAATCCATAAATTCCCGCTGTTTCCATTTCAAAATTAGTAAACCTGTCTTTTCCAAATGTCAATTTCGCTACAGCCTTTGTAAATTTAATATCCAATTGCGAACTCGCCCGCAACTGCCGGCCTTGTGGCGCATAAAATCCCGGACAAGTCAATGTAATGCCTTTTTTCATGCCTTTTCCGACCTTATTTAGTAGCTTTTTATCCGCCTTAAAAACATAAGGCGTCACCATTGCATTCAGGTGGCTGTCTAATAATTTTTCAAAACCAGCCTGAATTTTTTGTGCTTTTTTACCTGATTTAAAATTATAAAAATTCAGCAAAACATCCATTCCCACACCAAAAGAAGATACCAATAAATCATCAACTTTCACATCTTTTTGCATACTCCCCGACGTACCAATTCTCACAATATCCAATTGCGTCAGCTTTTTCTTGACTCGCCGCGTTTTCAAATCTATATTCACCAAAGCATCCAATTCATTGAGAACAATATCAATGTTATCAGTGCTGATGCCCGTCGAAATAACCGTCATTCGCTTGCCTCGCAGCGTACCCGTATGAGTGACAAATTCCCTTTTTTGTTTCTTAATATCAATAGTGTCAAAATGTTTGGATACTGCACCGACACGTTCAGGGTCGCCCACAAAAATGATGGTTTTGGCAACATCCTCGGGTAGAATATTTAAATGGTAAATACTACCGTCAGGATTTATAATTAATTCAGAATCAGCTAATTGCATTTCAATGGAGAATTAAAAATGAAGAATTTATAATGACAAACTTACGAAAATTTTTGACTCCCCCGATTCTTTCTTTTCTTTGTGCAAATTCAAATACTATGAACAAACTCTCACTATCAAGAATCTGCATTTATTTAATTCGCATTCCTTAAAAAAAATATTATGAAAAAAATATACTACTTAAAATCTTGTTCTACCTGCCAACGCATCATCAAAGAACTTGGCGGCTTGGAAGACTTTGAACACCAAAATATCAAAACAGAAAAAATGACCAAAGCGCAAGTCGAACAAATGAAAGAAATGTCGGGTAGCTACGAGTCTCTATTCAGTCGGCGGTCTATGAAATATCGTGCTTGGGGCTTGAATGAAAAAGAATTGGGAGAAGCAGATTATAAAAAATATATCCTCGAAGAATACACGTTTTTGAAACGTCCAGTATTGATTATCGACGAAGAAATTTTTGTTGGAAACACGAAAAAAGTAGTGGCAGCAGCGAAGGAGAAAATTGGGTAAATTATGCGGACTTTTTTTAAGAAAAAAACATGATAGCATCAATTCGGTAGTTAACTATAAAGTGCCAAAGTAGACTTACTACTAAGTAGTGTTGATTCTTCGACAAAGTGCGTGAAGCATAGTTTTATTTCTGTTTTCTAAAGGGCGTTTGAGGGGGCAAAAGTGGTTTTGCAAAAACCGCTTTTGCCCCCTCAAGACTCTATCCGCGTTGCCGCAGGCAACGCGCACTACTTTTTGTTGGAGGGAGAAAATTTGCAATTTTCTCCCTCCTTAAATGGTCATCTACGGGATTTATCAAAGAGCCGAATTGTTTAAAGAATGTTA
>CAYUNA010000252.1:0-6591 GCA_964445895.1 uncultured Saprospiraceae bacterium
TTAATATTCAGTAGAATACATTTCGAGTACCAATGCTGATTCTTGGACTATTTTAATTTTATGAGAAAACCCTTAATTTGCATACAACTAATTACACATTGTTAATTGCAATTTGTTAATTTTGCCCATCGCCTTTTTATAACATTATTTGAAAATACCAATAACTCGAAATTATGTACCACAACATTACGTTGGAATTGGAAATTACGGATACGAAATTGATTGCCGTTTCTAAAACGAAACCAGAAGCAGCCATTTTAGAAATGTATAAACAAGGACAGCGCATTTTTGGTGAAAACCGAGTGCAAGAGTTGGTGACCAAATACGAGAATCTGCCAAAGGACATTCAGTGGCATGCGATTGGTCATTTGCAGACCAATAAAGTGAAGCAGATTGCGCCGTTTATTTCTCTAATTCACTCGATTGATTCCTTACGATTATTGGTGGAAGTAGATAAAGAAGCGCGAAAACATGACCGAGTGGTTGACGTTTTGTTGCAATTTCATATTGCCGATGAGGAGACAAAGTATGGCTTTGAATTGTCAGAAGTTTCCGAATTGTTGACAACGGATATTTATCTGGGTATGGAAAATATCAATATCGTCGGTGTGATGGGCATGGCAACTTTTACAGAAGATGAGGAACAGATTCGGTCTGAATTCGCCTATCTGAAAGATATTTTCGATACTTTACAGACGCGTTTTTTCAGTGAGAAACCTGACTTTAAAGAAATTTCGATGGGTATGTCGGGCGATTATCGAATAGCAGTAGAAGAAGGGAGTACAATGGTGCGGATTGGGAGTTTGTTGTTTGGTGCGCGGTAGTTTTTTGATGCTTAATTTGTCAAACCATTTTTAAAACAGGCACTATGCTTGACGTTTTTTTTGGAAAAATCATAAACAAAAAAAATCATAAACTTTTTGAGCAATACCAAGCAAAAGGGGAGATTTTAAGAAAAAGAGTTGGAAATAAACACCCTGAATTAATTCCTTTTTATGAAAAAATGAGCAAGGATTATCGAAAAGTTGCAGAATACGTAGCGGCTCTGCTTTAAAGAAAGCACAGAAAGGGTAAATTTTTTCAATTTTTAATATTGTTTTGATGCTAATCAGAAACCTGACTTATCTCATCATCTGGTTTTCAAAACCTAACAATCGCCCCTACCTTGCGGTCAACTAATAGCTTACACTTTTTTACTGCGTATTATTTCAAAATCTGTTAATCCTTTTCGTTTCGACAATCTCTCAGCGTTTTTTCTGTTACAAATGTGCGTTTTTACATTAAATAGTTGTCAACTGTCAGAAGACGAGCTAAACGAAAACACTTTTTCTAAACCGTATTTACTTATCTTTTAAAAATTAAGAGCATGAAAGCATTAAAATGGTTGCTTTTCATAAGCATAACGCTATGTCTGTCAACAAAATACGCAAACGCAAAAACGACATTTGATTCTCTCGCCTATCGCGTGTTGGTCAAAGAAACTAAGGCGGATTTGGCAATTCTTAGAAATAATTATTCGCAGGCAATGGATAATTTAGAATTAAAATTCAAAGCCGTTAATGTAGTCCTCAAAAATCCTGCTTCCACTGACCGCCAAATCATGAATGCCTGGATGCAAAAAATGGCACTTAAAGACGACCTAACAAGAACTGAACGGACGTTAAAAATTGGCTTGGATAAAGTGCGTTATCGCAAGGGACTGGAATTGATTAAATTGATGTATGAAAAGATTTTAGGGCTTGACCATCATTTCCATTCCTTACAAACTTATCAAAATGTAATGCAATTGTCCAATCCAAATGCCTACCCAGAATTTCAATCGACCAAAGATGTTTTGAATGAACGCCTGAAAAAAAAGTCAGCTATCAAACTCCCAGCTTTGTTGGATTCTAACCCATTTTTATCGGCTTCATTTTCATTGGTAGCTTCGGTGATGGGCGACGGCGAACCGAAAGAAAAGGAGAAGGATTTGGAAAAAATATCGTGTATTTTGGACTTTAGCGTCCGCATGAATGCTGATTTGAATACCATCTATTATGAAACCGAATTTTTAAAAGCAAGCAATACCAGTTTGAAAGAAGAATGCAATAAACTCTTCCGTGACTATGCCAAAATCATCGGTTATCGAACGCCATTAGATGATTGCCGCCAAGAGGATGACTGGGAGACCGTTTATGTAATGTTGGACAAATACATCGACGATTTGGAAAATTTGAATAGTAAAGAAATAGATGAAATTGCGGCGAGTCGGCAATTTTCACGGGGTATTGCTAATCTGGAATTTTCAATTGACCGACTACTTGATTTTTTAGATTCTTACTCCGATTTTATTGGACAAGGGGAAAAATATTACCAAAAATTTCAGGTCATTGTTTCTAATTATCAAAATGAAGAGCAATGTACAGAGGAGTTACCACACCAGTTTACGACATTGAAACAAGATATCAAATATTCGATTGAAAAATTTAAAGATGCTTATTTTGTAGCGGAGTTGAAGGGGTCGAAATTGAAGGATTTATTGTATGGAATGGAGTGAAATATAATACCGGGCATTTTTCTAATATCGCTTACTTTATTCGTTTTTTTCTTGCATTTAACCACCAAAATATAAAGTTGTATCAAAAAGTCTACTAGCTAACCGCACTCCGAAATATTCTTTTTTAGATGGAGCAAAAACCGTATTTTCTTAAGGAAAAGTACAGTTTTTGCTCCGTCTTTAGAATTTAATTTTTCTATGAACAAGAAAAATTACCTTATGACACAGCCCCAATAACGTCATCTTACTTCACTTGCAAATTCAGGATATTCCCCATCGCATAACACGTTCGACATCTCGGTTCGTAGGCATCTTTCTCTCCCAAAACCACCTGTTCTTCCGTTGCTGCCAAGCGATAAGAATTGACTGCCAAATTACCACAATGCTGACAAATCGCGTGTACTTTTGTGATGTATTCTGACACTGCCAACAAGTCTGGCATCGGTCCAAATGGTCGACCCGCAAAATCCATATCCAAGCCAGCGATAATGACACGTTTGCCCCGCAAAGCCAACGTTTGGCAGACATCCGGCAGTTTTTTATCAAAAAATTGCGCTTCGTCTACCCCTACGACACTTACGCCTTCGGTGAGTTCCAATAGCTGTTCGGAAGACTCAATTGGTGTTGCCAAAATGGCGTTATTGTCGTGCGAAACCACTTTCACATCATCGTAACGGGTATCGACTTTGGGTTTAAAAATCTCGACTTTTTGATTGGCAATTTTCGCTCGTTTCAATCGACGCAACAACTCCTCGGTTTTGCCTGAAAACATCGACCCGCAAATGACTTCAATCCAGCCGCTGCGCTGACCTTTAAAATGTGGTTCTAAAAACATCTTTTGGTTGATTAAGTGAAATGAATTCAATAACTTGAACCATTATGCTTGTTCTTTTTCCTTCTAAAAACCTTTAAAAATAAGTCCGTAACGCGGCTATGCACTGATTTTTAAACCTTTTTACAAGAAAAAATTACGGCGCATTCTGGCTCAACTTATTAAATTCATTTCACTAATTATTTGTTGATTTATTGATTTAGAAACGCGAATTAAATATTCCCCTTTCTAAATTAACCAATTGACAACATTTACTTTTATTCGTAAAATTTTTACATTTACACTTTCGTTAAAAGCGTGTATAGAATTTCCCCGTTTCAAAAGTTGTTTTATTTTAAAAAAGTCAACTTTTGAAATCCAAAAACCGTTATAAATCCTGAATTCACCAATCAACTAATAACGTAAATCAACCAGTCAACTAAGATGGACTTAAACAGAGCAAAAATACTCATTGAGAAAATCAACTCTCTTCACAAAAGCATGGGCGCAGACGCAAGTCACATCGCCGCTATTGAAAAAGATTTGATGCTGAATTATATCCGCCAATTGTACGAAGTCGTACGGTCGGAAGAACCCGCGACCACCAAATCAGCGTCAAAGGTAGAAATCATTAAGTCAACGCCAAAACCTAAACCAATAAAGAAATCCACACCCGCACCAAAACCAGTGGAAAGAGAGATTATTGTGCCCGATGAGATTGAGGAAATTGAAGTACCTCCCGTTGTTTCTGCACCAAAACCAATTAGAAAAGCCCCTCGTGTTATCGAAGTGCCAGATGCATTGGCTGATTACAAAGCCCCTGCGCCAACTCCGACACCGCGACCGAAACCAACGCCACCACCACCACCACCACCTACGCCCGTAGCCAAACCAACACCGCCGCCACCTGCGCCCAAACCTACGCCTGTACCGACGTACTCAGCGGATGAAGATATGGAGGAGTTGTTTGAGCATGGTTCTGCACGTGAGTTGTCGGAAAAATTGAGCAATTTGCCTATCAGAGATTTGCGAAAAGCAATGGGATTGAATGAAAAAATATTCACGATGAATGAGTTATTTGGAGGTAATCAACCAGCTTATGATAAAGCAATGATTGAGCTGAATGCGTTGAATAATTTTGAAGAGGCAAAAGCTTATTTGATTCAAAATGTGGCAGGAAAGTATGAGTGGACAAAGCGGAATAAAAAGAAAAAAGCACAGAATTTTATTAAATTGGTGCGGAGAAGATATGCGTGAAAATGCGTTGAAAATTATGGTGATTTGGAAAATCATGGTGATTTTTGAAATCACCATGATTTAATTATCCTCCCGTCGAAAAAATTAGTTTATTTACCGAATTCTTCTTTTTTTTGAAACTCGTTTATCGCACTTTTATAAAAAACTAATACCACAGAATCATGTCCAAAGCGAGTCATATCATTTCGAGTTTTAAATTACCCATTCAATTTGTACTATTGCTATGGGTGATTCATATCGTTCAGTTTTTGACGCAGATTGATTTTCCATTTTTATTTGGCACTTATCCAAGAGAAATCTTTGGCTTGCGTGGTGTTGTTTTCTCCCCCTTAATTCATGGTGATTTTCATCATTTATTTTCCAATTCTTTACCACTATTATTTACATCGATTGCAATTTTAATGTTTTATAAAAGAGTTGCTGTTCGAGCGATGATAATGATTTATTTGCTGACTGGATTGGCGGTTTGGGGCTTTGCCCGACCTGTTTTTCACATCGGTGCGAGTGGTGTCGTTTATGGATTTGTGTCGTTTATTTTTTGGACAGGTGTATTTCGGCGCAACATCAAGTCTATCGTTTTGGCATTGATTGTCACCTTTTTATATAGTGGTTATATCATGGGGATTTTACCAAATCAGGAAGGCATTTCATGGGAAAGTCATTTGTTGGGTGCGATTGTCGGAATTTTCACCTCCTACTGGTACAAAGACGAAATCGAAGTCGATGAAGAAGAAAAAATTCCTTCCTGGGAACAAGACCGCTTAAATGGAATCGTGGAGGAAGAAAAATATTTTTTGAATCGAGATGCTTTTGAAAAAACGAAGCAGGAACGATTGAAAGAGCAACAAAACGAAAATCGACTTTGGTAAAAAAAATCCTCCAGCATAAATATCTCAACCCCTTAATCAAGTTCCTCATCACCACCCTTCTGATTTGGACGATTTACGAACAAGTTTTTGCGAAAGAAAATATCGCCGATATCTGGCAAACCTTCGTTGACCATTTTGAGTTTCCTAATTTAAACTGGCTGCTGGCTGTGCTTTTTTTAGTGCCTTTCAATTGGGGTTTTGAAACCTTAAAATGGCGCGAACTTATCAAAAGCTTTTCTAATATTTCTTTTTGGCGAACTTATCGGGCAATTTTGGCAGGTGTTACGGTCTCGCTTTTTACACCTAACCGAATTGGCGAATACGGCGGTCGGATACTTATGGTCGAACCCGAAAATAACTGGAAAGCTGTCGTTGCCACTCTTGTTGGCAGTATGAGTCAGTTGATGGTGTTGCTGACCTTTGGCTTGATAGGCGCCGTGTATTTTTCTGCGCATTTTTTAAATCCAGAAGCCTATATTTTAAAAAGTGTATTTGTTTTAGGTATTATTTTCATCATTATTTTACTGACCTGCTTTTTCAATATAGACCTCCTGATTCCCCTAATCAAACGTTTGCCTTACGCCGAAAAACTAAAGAAATACGTCAAACACGTACAAGTTTTACGCAACTATTCCAGCAATATTTTGGCTTCGGTATTGTTTTACTCCTTCTTGCGCTACCTAACTTATACAACTCAATATTTCTTAATTTTACAATTTTTTGGTATTGATGTACCAATTTTTGCTGCCTTTGCAGGTATCGCAACAATATTTTTATTGCAAACCAGCGTCCCCTTACCCCCAATCATGGGCTTATTGGCAAGGGGCGAATTTGCACTATTTATTTGGGGATTTTTTAGTACCAATGAAATAGATGTGTTGGCGGCAACATTTAGTCTCTTTGTGATAAACTTGACCTTCCCTGCGTTGTTAGGATTGGTGTTTATTGTTCAGACGAATGTGGTGGAAAGTTTGGGGGGACGACGTTAACGTATCTGCTAAACAAATTAGCCGATTAAGGAGTTGGTAATAAGATAACTTACACAATTTATGACGGCATCTTTTTGGATTTTACTTCGTTATTTTTATCAGCAATAGCTAAGTAGTAAGTCAAGTTAA
>CAYUNA010000253.1:0-6558 GCA_964445895.1 uncultured Saprospiraceae bacterium
GTTTTTTTTAAACAAAATAAGATGTAAACAAAGTGTTATACACTCGGTTTACGAATTAATATATAGCCTGAACACTTATGTATTCAGAAAATAACAATTTGATGCAATTCCTGAAAAATCAAGAATTGTGATGTAGATAAGAATAGAGATAAAACCAGGGCATTTTGCTAAATGCCGATTTAGGCATAGGGGTAGATTCTAAATGTGGATACATTTAGTATTCATCAACAATAATGTTGGTGAGATTTTTTTTATTTTTTAATTAATACGGGTAGTAGAAAAAATGTCAGTTATGGCTTAGAAAAAATTATTACATATTCATAAATAATTTATGAAACAATATAATTATTTTTATCTATTCATTTTTTTGACAATGAATGAAACTCTAATATTAAAAAAATGTCTTCAGAAAAGTAATATTTGGGTATTGTGTCTAAAAATGATTACGTCTAATATAAACTTATTATTAAAAAATAATTCTACTTGGCTAATAGATTAGTAAAATGGTTATAAAAAGTGTTTTTTGTTATAAAAATGTCTTCAGAAAAGTAATATTTGGGTATTGTTTTTAATAACGTTTGTGTTTAATACTATACAAAGGAAGAGATAAACTTATGATTTACAAAAATAATAGTTGTTTTTTTTTTAAAAAAATCAGCAAACAAAATTATATCTTGCTAACAAATGATCTTTCGCTTAAAAACCAAATAACATTTCAAATAATTATGATGTAAGATGTAAGAAAAGTTACTTTTTTAACAAATTCAATTTTAGTATGATACAAAAAATCCAAATTAATACCGTTCAAAAAGAGTCCCAGAATAGTCAAATGTCAATCTAATTCTGTACTATAGTCTATAAATTACGATTCACACATATCACTTCAAAAAAAAACCTACTACCAAGCCTATGAAAAAAATCATCGAACTTAATAGTAGGTCTGAGTTATTGTAGAAATCGCTACTTATCGAATAAAGTTTCGAACGGCATTGGTAATTTGCTCCAATCGTCCCTCATTGATCGAAAAGTAAATATCTCGATTGCGACGGTCTGTATTTAGCACCCCCACACGCCTTAGCATGCTTAGGTGATTTTCGGTGGTCGAAAGGTCAAGATTAATTTCATCACTAAGGTGATTTGCAGTCATCGAACCTAAAGTTTCCAATAGGTCGAGAATGCGTTGTCGTCGTTTGTGGTGAAGCGTAGAGACAATAAATTCAGCTTCGCGGACTTTTCCGTAGTCCAACGGTGGAAGGTTGTTGTGTTTCTTAGTGTCCATAGAAAAATGAGTGTTCCAGGTTTACAATATGTTAGTTCTAATAACATTTAATCTCCCTACTTTACGCAAGAATTTTAAATATGTTTCAAAAGTATTGCTATTTATTTTAATATAAAAGCAATTCTATCAAATTAGACCGTTTTTTTTTGATTCTTTACAAAAAATTAGCCCAAAGAGAGTTTTTCTATTAAATCATCCCTGTTTTAGAAAGTTACGGTACGCATACAAATTGCCTTGACTAACAATCAGATAGAATTTTGTAGATGTTATGATAAAAACCATATTTTTTCAAGAAAAATTATGATTTTTGCTCCGTCTTTAGAATTTAATTTTTCTCTTAGCGGGAAAAATTGACTTATGATACAGCCTCTTTTTCATCAAATTTACTGTTCCCCTAATCTTAACATGAGAACGATAATAATTAAATAAATGGCTAAATTCTTAAAAACTTAACGAAAGTTTCGTAAATTAGCATAACTAAAGAACATTCACGGATAACAAATTCATAGAAATCGGTTTGAAATACTTACTTATTTAGTACTTAATACTATTTTGTCCATTTTAAACGAAAGAGAAACTAACACAAAAAAAACAGCACTAATGAACAATTTTGACGCACGAGATTTAAATCTTCAAATCTCTTCTAAAGCACTAAAACCGCTATTCAAAACTAATTCACTTGCACACGGTTCGGCTATTTTTTTCAATTGGGTAATTATTTTGGGAACGATGATTGCCACTTCCCATTATTTTAATTTATTGACCTATTTAATAGCCGTTTTAATCATTGGGGCACGTATGCATGCTTTAGCCGTTTTAATGCACGACGCGACCCATTTTCGTTTTCTGAAAAATCGAAAATTGAGCGACCTCATCACTAACATTACTACGATGTATCCGCTATTTTTGACCATCGAAAACTATCGAAACAATCACCTCGCTCATCATAAAAATTTGAATACCGACCACGACCCGGATTGGGTGGCTAAATTTGGGAGAAAGGAGTTTACATTTCCGCAGAGTAAGTTTGAGTTTTTAAAAACTATTTTAGCCTACTTCATTCTTATTCAGGGAATTAGAGACGCGCTTTGGTTTGTCAAACGTTTCAATATTATAGGTAATAAAAAGGATGCGGCAAAGAAGAAAGAGCGCTCCATGCCGAAGCTATTATTCTATGGCATGCTGATATTTTTGCTCACGTTTTTCGGTGGCTGGAAATATTTTCTACTCTTTTGGGTTGTTCCCTATTTCTCCACTTTTCTTATGTTTCAATACATCCGCAGCGTGGCCGAACATTTTGGTGAATTAAAATATGACCATTTATTAAATGCTTCTCGTACGGTGAAAACCAATGCTTTAGAACGTTTTTTTATCGCACCGCACAATGTTGGATATCATATTGAACATCATTTATATCCAGGTGTGCCGTATTATCATTTACCAAAATTGCATAAGTTATTAATGGAAACGCCTGCTTATCGAGAGAAAGCGCATGTTACGGAAGGATATTTATATGGATTGCTGAAGGAAATTTAGAATAGCGACAACTGCGATTCCTTCACCTCCACTTCCACCAATTTGCCACTCAAAACAAAGTGAACCAGTGTCCGGATTTCGGCTGTTTCGAATATTTCTCGCAGGGCAGATTTACTCAAATACAAGTAATCTCCCAACTCTTGAGCCTTCTTTGTCAAGGCCTTGCCTTCGCCTGCGAAACTCGAATTTTGAATCAAAATCAAGCCATCTTCCGTCTCCAAAACCATATCCAAAACCGTTGTGAATAATCGCTTTTTTCTCAACAATCGAATCGGATATTTTCGATACATTTTTTTAATCGAAAAATGTCCATTCAACCAATGCAGATAAGCGTCGGATGCTTTCAACATCGCTTTTTCAGGTAGCATACCTTCTATTTCAAAACGCCGATAAAACGCAGCTTCCACTGCCAATCTATCTGCCAAATCGTAGTCTGTAAAATCTGCCGCCAAAAAAGCCTTCATCGTCTGCGCAATCAGCGGTTGTTCAGCATCTTCGTCTAATTCTATTGGCGAGGCATAGGAAAAACTACCCTTGACCGACCGTTTATAATCATCCTCAAATTGCTCATTTTTTAAATCAATCAAATACGGATGATGTGGCGTTTGCCCCATCGTATCCTCCAAATAATTGACGGCTTCTTCCGCCAGATTAGCCGATGAAAAAGTTACAGGAAACAACTCGTGGTCATTCGCTTTTTCTATTGGCTTGTCTTTCCATGACCAAGGTGTTTCAAAATCATCTGCATCTAAGGTGGGGTGACTTTCTTTGCCTTCGTTAGCAACTCGATTGAGCCATTTTGTCGCTGCTGGCCGTGTTGGAAACACCAGGTAATCGCGCGCACGCGTCACTCCTACATACAATAAGCGGGCTTCTTCCGCGAGTCCGTCTTTCAGCTTTTCCGCTTTTGCAGGCGATGTTTCGATGCGCTCCAACAATTGCGTTCCTCTGATTTGATCAGCGTATGGATTTACCCAAAAACGCAGCCATCGATTGCTCAAGACATTGTCCAAATCCACTTCTTCCGATTCATTTATCAACGAAATTCCCCAGACGTCACTCCGCAATTTGGCTTCCATCGCATGACAAATCACCATAGGCCATTCCAGCCCCTTACTTCGGTGATACGTCAGTACATTCACCGCATCCGGACTCTCGCCACTGCCTTGCATGTCTACTTCATTGCCTTGCAAATCATTTAGCCAAAGCAAAAATCCACCGAGCGACGCAGCCGAATGTAGGCGATTGCAAGCCTCCTCATATTGTACTGCCAGCTTTCGCAAAACATCGACATTGGAAAGCCGCTGTTCAACATTTCCCCAACTGACAATGATACGCCGCAAGTCTAATTCTTCGAGCAATAAATTCAGGATTTCGGTACTAGACAACTCGACTACTTTTGCCCGTAGTTCATTTAGTTTTAAAATAAAATCGTGCTGCTCCCCCCATTTATAATCAAATTTGGCTTCTTCTCTTGCTGCCAAATAATCCAGCCGATTTTCAATAATTTCTTCGATAGAAATATCCGCAGCCAGTATCAAAATTTCAGCAATGGACAACGAATCATATTTGTCTAAAATGAATTTTAAACATGCTAAAATTAACTTCGATTCCGCCGTACTCAACAGTCCTGACCTTGAAATTGCTGCCCGAATTCCTGCTCGATGCAAAGCCTCCGCCATCACCTGACATTCTCGATTTGTTTTGCACAAAACGGCAATATCTCCAGGTCGGATTGGGCGGTAAACTTTCTCTTCTTTTGGATAAATGATGGTTCCGCGTTTCAACGTTTTTTTAACAGAATTGGCGATTGCATTTTCCATCCACGGCTTACCTGGCATCCGCTTTCCTTCGATATCTGGTGTACAATGCCAATGAATAATAGCGTGCCCCATACCTAACGGTTCGTTCTCGTCATTGGCAGTATTTTCAGTGGCAATTTTTCGACGTTTGGGCTCTAAAGCCACCTGTGATTCGGGCAAATGATTGAATGCTTTACAAAATAAAGCATTCGTTAAATACACCACATCTTCACGCGATCGCCATGAATTAATCTGTACATTTTCAGGCTTCACACCACCCATTTTTTTAATAATCGCTTCCATCAATTTTGGCTCTGCACCTCGAAAACCGTAGATACTTTGCTTCGGGTCACCCACCCAGACAGACTCTTTTGCAAAATCCGATAATTTTAGAAATATTTCCAACTGCATCGGGCTGGTATCCTGAAATTCATCAACCATCAGCAAGTCTAATTCTTCTTTTAAAACCTCTTGAATTGATTCGTTTTTCAGCAGTTCTTTTACCAACACTTCCATGTCGGTATAGTCAATCAATCCACGCCGTTTTTTATAATTATCATATTCATCAATCGCCGCCATTGCAATGTCAAAAATCTGATAAATGAAGTTTTTGATGTCTTCATGAAACGCTTTCATTTCGACGTGTTGCTGAGCAAATTCTTTTAAATCAGCAACCTCATCACGGCTTTTCGCTCCCGTTTTTAACTTACAAATTTTAACCCACTGATACCAATGTAAATCGCCCCGTAGGCGGAGTTCGTTTTGTAGACCACGCAAATCTTTAATTGCCGTTTGCGTTACTTTCGTCTCATCCTCATTATCATTCAACAATTGAATGGTTTCCTTTAAAATATGGGGCGCGCGAGCCAACCACGCCACTGCATCTTTCCCTTCTCCTTCTCCCAAAAATGCTTTAAATCCCGCAAAAGATTTGACTTTACTTGTTTCTAAAACGTCCTTTCCAAAATCATTCGCACGAGCCACCTCCGTCAATTGTTTCACCATTTTACGCCAGTCGTAACGTTCTTTTTTATGCAGCCCCAAACGGTCACATAATTTTTCGACGACCTCTACTTTTTCACTCGTCAATACAGTCGAAAGGGATTGATTGAACATAATTTGTTGGTCTTCATCAGCAATAATCGCAACTTCTGGCGATACCCCCGCTTCAAATGCAAATCGTTTCAATAACTTAACCCCCAAGCCATGAACCGTTCCAATCAGCGCATTGGTGAGGTCATCGGCTTCCTTAGTCAAGCCCTCTTCGAGCAGGCGAACCCGTACGCGTTCTTGCAATTCTGCCGCTGCTTTTTTAGTAAAAGTTGTTGCGATAATACCACTCGCGCGTACTTTACCCGATTTCAATAAGTCAACCATTTCGGAGGTTAACCGATAGGTTTTTCCAGAGCCTGCGCCGGCTGATATGATTTTAATATTCATCTCTTACTTTTCAGGTGTTAGGAGTTAGCGGTTGAGTGTTAGAAATTCAAGCATATCGAATTTCTGACTTCTAACCTTCTATAATTAAACTTTTACTATTACATTTAATCAAAAAATAACTTTTTTGTTTAAAAAAAACAAAGGTAGAAAAGTTTTTGAATAAAGGAATTTTCCAGGCAGTTTATTCTAAAAAAAATGAAAAGTGTTGGATTAATTACTACGCGGCACTTATAGTACCGTGTTTCAAAAGTTTTTTTAAATTTATAGGAGGGAGAAAATTGCAAATTTTCGACCTCCAATAAAGAATAGTGCGCGTTGCCTGCGGCAACGCGGGTGGGGTTATTGAGGGATAAAAAGCGTTTTTGCAAACGCTTTTTATCCCTCAAACTCCCTTAATACCCCACCGCCCCGCGCTACAGGCACGGGAGAGTTAGTTTTTTGAAGCTTGAAAATCTTGCGATTTTCTCGCTTATCATAATTCAAAGAAACTTAATTTACACA
>CAYUNA010000254.1:0-6549 GCA_964445895.1 uncultured Saprospiraceae bacterium
TACTTCAAAATCAACACATCCCCCCTCTCAAAAATATCAAACTCTCGTTCACAAAACGTTCCCTTCGCTTTTATAAACCAGACATAAACGCCCGTTTCCAGAGTCTCATTTCTAAAATAGCCATCCCATTGTCCGTCAATATCATAGGTTTCAAAAAGGAAATTACCCCAGCGGTCGAAGATTTTCATTTCAAAACTCAAAATGGTGATTTCTGGTCGTGTAAAGGCTTGGAAATAATCGTTGATGCCATCATTATTTGGCGAGAAGGTATTTGGTAAATGAATGTATTTCCGTCGTCCGGGTGCGCCGATGTCCACGCCAGCCTCGTAGCGTTGCGTGCCGCAGATATTGGTGATTTCAACCCAGTAATTGCCCGTTTGGGAAACGTTGAGTGTATTCGCTTGACTGCTGTCTGACCACATAAAGGATAAGCCTGCAAGGTCGCCTGAGAGAATTTCTGGCTGCAAAGTGACGACAGGATTATCGCAATCTAAAACCTGATTTTGCAAGACAATATCTAACGGTTCGTAATTTTCTACAGCGATAGCTTGATTGAATTGGCAACCATTGCCATCTTCTACAATTACGCTGTATGCGCCTGCAAACAAGTTCTCAAAACGGTTGCTATTTTGAAAATTAACACCGTCGATAGAGTAGGAATACGGCGGCGTTAAACCGTCCATATTTATCACTTCAATCGTACCATCAAAAGAAGATTCGCAACTTTTTTCACTCACCAAGTCAAAGAAAACAGGTGGCGTTTCTTCGATGGTCACTTGTATAATCGAGTCACAGCCGTCGTTATTGATTAAAATAAATTCAGTGGTTGTACCAATTTCTAAATCCGTATTTTCAAAAGTCGCCAATGTATTCGGGCAGGTTGCTAAAGTCAAATTTGCGTAGGTTTTTGGCAGGGCTTCGACTTGAATTAAAATGATAGAATCACAGCCAAATTGATTCGCTAACGTCACTTCCATGTCCGAACCTGCGAGAATCGTCATGCCTTGATATTCCACCGTTTCGCCCTCACAGCCGGTAAGTGGGACTTGGGTTTCGTTGCCAAAAGTCATTTCTACAATCACTGTCACAATCGAATCACAACCGTTGGTGTTGGTGAACGCAAAATCTACCTGGTCACCACCTGAGAGTTCTACATTTTGATAATTAATTGTGGTATTTTCGCAAGTCTGCAAATTCAACGTCATGCTGTCTCGTAACAGCGGTTCGACAATAATCGTCATCACTGAATCGCAGCCATGCTGGTTCGTAAAGTAAAAATCCGTCTCTGTATCGGGCGCGAGTGCTGTGCCGTTGTACATCATCATCGTGCCTTCGCAGGCGTGTGCAAGAATGCTGCTGCTGTCCGTTGGCAAGGTCAAAACGGTGACGGTGACGGTAGAATCACATTCTTCATCAAAGGCAGTAAAGACAAATTCTTGCGTCGTCCCGGCTAAGACTTCTTCATTATTGTAAAGGATAGATTCGCCGGGGCAAGCGTTGAATTCTGCGGTATTAAATTTTGGAATACAAACAGGAATCAATAAAAAAGTCATCTCTTCCAATACATCACAACCCACAATCGAAGCGTCTATTTCTTGAATCATATACCCTTGCCCCAATTGCAAACTTGTCGTATCCAGTTGTACGGAATAATCGGCTGCATCCATATTTTCAAAGGAAAACTGACCGTTATTATTTGAGTTTAAATTAGAAATAATGGTTCCATTTTCCATTAAAATAAAATTCGTACCGCTGACTAAAGTATCTCCTGCATCCACTATTCCGTTGTCATTTAAATCAAAATAAACCGTTCCATTAATGTCACCAAAACCATCGTATAAATCTAAGTTTAAGGGTTCGGAAGTAGAAACGCAGCCCGTATTGTCCGTCATTTCTACATAATATTCACCGCTTTGCATGGCTACAAATTCATCATCGTTCGTCATTGGATTGCCAATCGGAACACCGTCCAGATACCATTGAAATTCAACCACTTGCGGCATATCAGGCAAGCAAATTGTATCGGGATTACAGCGCGATAAACAACCGCCAGGAATTTTATTAATATCTGTTGCGGATTGAATTTCTATCACATTACTCTCGCCGATGCAGCCGTATTGATTGGCTGCCCGAACTAAATATTCACCCGCTAATAGCACCTCAATACTCGTTCCTGCTTCTCCTGTACTCCAAAAATAATCGAAGTCTGGGTCAGGATTGTCAACAGTTAAAGTGACGGTAGTAAACTCACAAACAGGTAGCGGCTGGTCACTTGAAATCGTAACATTTGCTGGGAAAGGATGTACCTCAATTTGCATCGGCCCGACTTCAGAGGTACAACCCGAATCTTCATCCGTAAGCGTAACCGTATAATTATAAGTCCCTGAAACCAGCGTGGTATCGTGGCTGATGTCATAAGTTAAAATTTGAGACGTATCGCCCGTACTCCATTGATAGGTGTAGTTGCCGTTATTGGCAATTTCGATATTCAATGCTTCTCCTTCGCAGAGTTCATAAAAATCAGTAAAATAATTGGTCGGTTGCCCGAAATCATCAAACTCAATGACTTGAATGGTACCCGCTGGAATGTCCAAAATCTCGACAGGAAACGCAGGTGGTACATAAGTACAACCTTCCGCATCCGAAATCGTCACCCGATACAGTCCCGCGCCTGCAATATTGACTGTTTCCGTCGTCACATCACCTGCCGAACCAATATTCCAAACCCATGCCACACCACCAGGCGGCGCAGTCAATTCTACCGTTGCCCCTTCACAAATCGGTGATGGAATATTGCTTGTAATGTTGCCCGAAATACCCGCATCACCAATGCTGACAAATTGCGAAATTGTGGAAACACAGCCCGCTGCATTGGTCACACTCATGGTGACGGTATAATTGCCTGGATTTTGATAAATATGGTAGGTGATTGGCACATTTGAAGTATTCGCGCCACCACTACCTGGGTCACCAAAATTCCAGGAAACTTCACCCGTTGGCGCATTGGCTAAGAATTGCATGGCTTGATTGGTACAGGTTGTTCCTGATATGCCAAAATTGATGAAAGGGGCGGGCGCAACGTCAATAATTTGTGTAAAACTGGAAGTACACCAAGTATCTGAAAATACTGTCAGCGTTACAAAAAATGTCCCCGAAGAAGAATAAGTATGCGACGGATTTTGGAGTGTTGAAGTATTGTTCGCACCGCTGGCAGGTTCGCCAAAATCCCATTGCCAACTCTGGATACTGTGGTCGGGAAGGAAGGTGCTAAGGTCAAAAAATTGCGTTGGTTGCAAGAGGCAAGTTGGTGAGGTTTCAAACTCCGCTTGTGCGATGATTTCAATGTCTTGAAACATACCATCCTGACAAAATTCGCCGGGTTCATCTACGTTTTCAAATAAGCCAATCAAGGTGACGGTATAATGCCCCGGCGCGGCGTAAGTATGGCTTGGATTTTCGTCTGTCGAAGTAGTGCCATCTCCAAAGTTCCAAACTAAAGACCCCGGAACGTAACCCCATGACCCATTATTAAAACTCATGTCAAAACATTCCTGTTCGGGCTGTGTCCAAAAGCTAATATTTCCATTAAAATTGCAATTGGGTGCAGTTAGCGAGCAAATTCCTCCGACACAAAAACCTCCTGCATCTGCACAAGAAACGATGGTAATAGTATTGGAAAAGTTTTGACACCCAAAAGTGTTCGTGACTTGAACCCGATAAGCACCCGCTTCATTGACAAATAATTCGGGGTCATCATTACCAATAGAAACACCATCTTTAAACCATTCATAAGTATAACCTGCATCATTTTCCAAAGCAAAAATCGTTGCACCTGGACCGCCCGGACAAATACCCAAATAAGCGGGAACGGTGATATTGATGGTTGGTGCAGGATATTCGATGATGGAAAAACTGCGCGTTTGGTGGCAACCATTAAAATCAGTGACACGTAGTTGATAGCTACCTGGACTGACGGTAGCAGTCGTACCTGTACCAATTGTTTGACCAGCCGAATTGACCCACTGATAAGTATCGTAATTGCCAACGGCAGTTGCTGTGCCTGTTTCATTAGCGCACAATCCCGTTGGTTTGATAACATCAGGCGCGATGCTGCCGACAACGGTAATGTCCATAGTTTCGGTTACACCACAGACTTCTAACTGCACACTGACCGTGCCTTCGGTGTACCAAAATATGTTGATTTGGTCGGTGTTTTGACCTGAAATAATTGCGCCCGCATCGCTGGGTTCGACACTCCAGATATAATCTAAATTGTCAAATTGATTGACTAACGTAAAGCTGCTAATGTCGGCAATACACGCGATATCTGAACCTGTGACTTCAAAGGTTGAAATGGGTTGAATGTCCATCGTTATTGGGTCGGATTCGCAAGGTAGCACACCGTTGTTGACTTGGCGTAACGACAAATTATAAGGTGGGCTATCTCCCCAAATGACGTTGATGATTTCGCCTGTTTTAGTCTCAATTTCTGTTCCGTTGGTGATTTCCCAGACGAAATTGACATCAAGTGTACTACTGAATGCTTCGTAAGTGTACCATTCGCCGGGACAAATAATATTTTCACCACCAATCGACGAAACAGCAGGCGGAGAGGGAGATACGTTGAAAAATATCAAGTATTCATCGGCACAATAATCTTCCGCAACTTCGGGTGTCGCTTGGATAGTAAAAACGCCCGTTCCAAAATCCCAAAGAATATCGGCGGCGGTGCTTGCACTCGTACTTTCCCAAACAATTTGCCCATTTGGACGGCGAACTTTCCAATCAACAGATGCACTATTGGTAGAAAAACCTTGTAAAGCGTCAAAATGTGTCGTTGTGTTTTCACAACCCTCAATCTCGCCACTAATGTAAAAATCCGGAATGATAAATATCTCTAAAAAGCCATTACCACCACAGCCAAGATAGCAATTATTGAACTCCACTGCAACCCATTGTGAAGGCGGATTCGGAACATCATCCTGCCATTCAATCGTCACAGCAGGCGAACCTTGCCCTGAAACAATCGTTCCCAAGCCAGAGGTTGTCCAGACAATATCGACTCCATTATACTCAGGAATTGAATAGACGGATAGTTCGCCCTGACAGACTTTATCAGGACCTTTTATAGTCACATTTTCAGCAAGAATTGGGATGGGGATTGTGACGGGTTGGTCGCAATAATTTTGGGCACATCCGATGAGTTGTAAAGAAATTTCGCCATCGGGGCCAGCAATCCATTCGACCGTTACAAAATCGTCATTTGCGGTACCACCGGCTACGATAACGCCGTTGTCACTAACTTCCCAGTTGTAACCTGCACAATCGGCAGGGGTAGTATAAGTTGCGGTTTCTCCGATACAAATGCTGGAAACGCATTCGATTGGCGGGATTGCTGAATTTTCGACAATAACGATAAGGTTAGTGGTATCGGTGCAATTGCAGTCGTTGCGAGCAATCATTTTAACCACGAAATTGCCTGGTGCATTGAAGGTGTGATTTGGGTTGGCATCGTTAGAATAGGAGAGGTCGCCAAAGTCCCACGCGAAGCCCGTTGCGTCGGTACTGTTATTAAAAAATTGGACATTTTGACCATTACAAATATTGATAGTATTGTTTACTGCACTGGGTTCGGTGGCAAAATCAGCCCTTGGCGTAGGGATAATATCCACGCACAAAAAAGCGTCTCCTTCACAATAATTACTGGGAACATACCCGTAAATTTCACCAGAACCTGCTGCACCCCAATTGACGGTCAGCGTATTGCCCTGCACCAAATAACTTTCCGAACCAATGACCTCCCAATCGACATTTGGACTGTTTTCTACTTGATAAACTGCTGTCGAAAAAGCGCAAACACGCTGACAAGTGGTTGCAATTGAACTACTTGTAGGGCAAATTTGATTTGATAACGGTACAATTTCTGGTGTAGAAGTATTAATGTCTGATGCCAATATTTCATACTCACAATTATCGCCAGCCCAGCCGTCAATCATCAGGTAATAGACATTGCCAGGAATCATATTTTGCGCTAAAACTTCTAAATCAATCGCATTGCCCGGGCTAGCACAATTGGAAACAGAAATAAAATTTAAGCAATCATCTGTTTGATAAATTTCTGCTTGTAAACCACTCCCACTTGATGTTCCTTCGCAATTACTCACTAAAACCTGCAATAGCACTTCCGAACTATCAGGCACAAAAGCGAACCACTGTGCCGATTCAATTGATCCACAAAACGGACCAGGTGTGATGGGTTCATTCAAAAAATTGGTTGCGCCACAGTAGCCGTCCAATTGACATAAAAAGGTAGCATCCTGACAAGTTAGACCTGGAGGGTTCGGTGGGTCGCATTGCGCGATACTGACGGTTTGTATAGAAATAAAGAAACACAATGCTAGTGCGATTTTTGCCAAAAATCTACGAGTAGGGTAGAGCGGAATATTCATAGTTTTGTTTTTGTTAGGTATATGAAATAGGTGTTTGAAAAAGGTTTTTTAGGTGGAATAAATGGCGGTAAAAAGTAGTGTTTCTGATATAAGGTCTAAG
>CAYUNA010000255.1:0-6532 GCA_964445895.1 uncultured Saprospiraceae bacterium
TTAACAAACGTTGAATTTCAAAAATTAAATTAATAACAATGATTCAAAAAATCCTATTTTTCTGCGTCCTTTTTGCTTTTGGGACAACTGCCAATGCGCAATTTGGTGATTTAATCAATAAAGCAAAAGAATCTGCAGAAGTCCTCAAAAGCGGTGGCAGTGTGAAAGATTTATCGGAAGGCGAGATTGGCAATGGACTAAAAGAAGCCCTTAATCTTGGTGTCAAAAAAGCGGTTGATGAACTATCTGCCGATAATGGCTACCTGGAAAGTCCTTATAAAATTTTGATTCCAGAAGATGCACGAAAAGTGACAAGTAAATTGGAGAATGTGCCTGGCTTTCAAGGTGTTGAGGACAAATTGGTCAAAAAAATGAACGAAGCAGCGGAGATTGCCGCTAAAAAAGCAACGCCTATTTTTGTCAATGCCATCAAATCTATGACGATTAATGACGCAATGGACATTTTAATGGGAGACAAAGATTCTGCAACTCGTTTTTTAGAAAAGAGTACATTTAAGTCTTTGCATGCTGAATTTTTGCCTGTTATTCAAACCGCTTTAGACGAGGTAAATGCTCGTGAATACTGGCGTAATGCAACGACAGCTTACAATAAATTGCCATTTGTCCAAAAAACCAATCCTGAGTTGGACGAGTATGTAACAGAGATGGCTTTGGTCGGAATGTTTAAAGAAGTGGAGGTGAAAGAACGAGATATTCGGGCAAATCAATCTTCTCGGCCTTCAGATTTGTTGAAAGATGTTTTTTCGAAACAGGATGGGAAGTAGTAATGTTCACGGAAGAAAATAATTTACGCGCGGCTTAGGAACGCGAACTAAGAGCATGTTTAAATAAACTTCGGTTCCAAAGAGGAAAAACTGGATTTTCTAAAAAATCCAGTTTTTCCTCTTTGAGAACCCCGAGGTACATACCATAAAAATAGATTGAAATGGGGTGATTTTGCACCGCAGTTTATGGAATTGAAAATTCAGGATGACCCCTATTTATTTGTTTTAATCATTTTGAAACCAGTTTATTGCTTCAGCATTTTCCCAAAATAATGCTCCTCCCCTATTTCTAAAACAACCAGATAAAGGCCTTTTGAAAAATCAGTAATCATGAGTTCATAAGTATTTGCATGAACCTTATCTTCAAAAACCAAATTTCCATTCGAATGATAAATTTTCAATGTACCGCCATTTTTCAACTCAATTTCAGCAAAATTAAGCTGCACTACCCCATCTGTAGGGTTTGGAAAAATAGCAATCGACTCTTTTTTAAATACTAAATCAGCTACTTCATCAATCAGACATTCCTCAGTTAAATTAGTACCATCCAACGCCCAATCGGCTTCGATAGGAATACACAAATGCGTCAAAGCAGTGATAGGAATATCTACGATTCGCGGTGTGTTGTCGTAATTGTAAACCACAACAGAATCTGGGGTTGACCACTCGGCATTGACAATAATTCCCGGATTATTATTGCCAGAAAAATCTTCGACGGTTGTGCCCGTTCCTTCGTTCATTTTCCAATACCCCAGCAAGTCGTCAAAATCAGGATGCTGCAAGTCCAATGGCATACAGCTATAATCCGCAATCGCCGCCTCTCCAACAACAGTATTCCAGACCCGCACCTCCGAAATTGCCCCTGAATAATCATACGCTCCAAAAATATCCGCCCCCAAAACCAATCCCGCATCCGTATCAATATCACCAATATTGGAGATGTCTGCTTCGTCCACAAACGCACCGTTTTCATACATCCGCATCATGCCGTCGCGGTCAAAACTCACACTAAGCGTCGTCCATTCGTTATTGGCAATTTCGCCGCCCGTCTCAATATCCACGCGATTTGTTCCATCGCCAATATTGACCTTCCATTCTGGTCCAGAGGCAAATCGGAAAGAGAACACAAAGCCTTTATTTATTCCAGAATCCCAGTCTTTATTGGTCACAATCGCTACATCTGCGGCTTGTGTGGTACGCACGCGACACTCGACGGTAAAGTCCTGATTTTCACCAAAATTAAATAATGAATTGGACGCTACTTGTACAGAAGCATCCTCAAAAAACAATTCGGTTTCGTCTCCCAGACAATTAAACGGATTGTCAATCGTCACCGTACTATCTTTGTGAATCACCGCTGTTGGAACGGTATTTCCACTAGCAATTATGAAGGTGTTTTTTTCCTCAATGGAATTGCCACCGTGCGAGAAACCAAGCCCACCATGGTCTGTAGTTACTAAAATTAGCCAGTCTTCATCCAGGTAAGTTGGGCGCGCTGCTAATGCTTGCAAAACCGTTCCGACGTGTACATCTACCCCTTCAATTGCAGCAATATATTCGGGAATATCCGTCGCAAAACCAGAAGCATGTCCCGCATGGTCTACATCATCAAAATGCAAAAACATTAAGTCTGGATCATTGATAGCGAGATAATTTGCTCCTTGTGAACCAACCTCTAAATCAGACCCAACATTCAATTTAAAATCAGCATGTTCTTGAATAATTTCATCATTGATTGGATTCCAATGCACGATGGATACCGTGTGCAGACCGACTTCATTCATGTATTTTAAAACGGGTGGAAATTCGTCGTAATTATTGCCCGTAAAGTCATTACTGGTTACCAAATGTTTGTCTGACCAAACCCCACAAAGGATGCCTGACCAGCCCGTTCCGCTTATGGTTACATCATCATTGAGGGCATCTGGACTGTATAATCCATTGGCAATGAGTGCGTCGAGGTTGGGCGTATTGGCGGATTCGAGCGCATCCGGGCGAACACCATCAATGCCGATTAGCAATACTTTGGGAGTTTGAGCTTGGAGGGTCAATTGGAGGCAAAAGAGTAAAATGAGTGGTAAAAAATTCTTCATGTGTTTTGTTTTTTTGGGGAAGATAGGAAATTTTTCAGTTTTTAACTTTGGAGCAATTTTTAAAATCCTAAGTCTTCTGTCAACGCTCTTGATTTCAAAAAATCAAAATTGCAAGAAGCTGTATCATAAGGCAATTTTCTCTTTAAGAGGAAATTTAAATTCTAAAGACGGAGTAAAAACCATATTTTTCCTAAATTCACCCCCATTAAAAAACAATAACTTTCAAGATGAAAAAAACAATACTCTTACTATTCGCCCTAACCCTAACCACCACCACCCAAATCTTCGCCCAAAAGAAGAAAAAAGACAAAACCGAAAAGTCCAATGACAAGCCCAAACATTACCTCGACACCGTCGGCATGTCTGGCTTGAAATGGCGTAACGTCGGCCCCGCTTTCACCTCGGGACGTATAGCCGATTTCGCTGTACACCCCGACAATCGCGCGCACTACTACGTCGCAACGGCAGCCGGTGGCGTATGGGAAACCAAGAATGCCGGAACAACCTACCAACCAATTTTCGACAAATACGGCTCGTATTCCATCGGCGTGGTTACCCTCGCACCTTCCAATCCTAACGTCGTATGGGTCGGTACGGGTGAAAACAACAATCAACGCTCGGTCGGCTACGGAGACGGCATTTATAAATCCGAAAATGGTGGCGCATCATTTGAACACAAAGGCTTGAAAAACTCCGAACACATCGGTAAAATTTTGGTGCATCCAGAAAATGAAAACACCGTTTATGTAGCAGCAATCGGCCCACTCTGGAGCGCAGGCGGCGACCGAGGACTCTACAAAACAACCGACGGCGGCGACAATTGGGAATCCCTCATCGAAGTGGATGAACACACGGGGGTGAACGATGTCGTGATGGACCCGCGCAATCCTGATGTCCTCTATGCGGCAACTTTTCAGCGGCGACGACGGGTGTTTACTTATGTCGGTGGCGGTGCGGGTAGCGCGATTCATAAGTCAACGGATGGCGGGAAGACCTGGAAAAAGACGAGTGCAGGTTTGCCAGGTGGCGACTTGGGACGGATAGCTTTGGCGATTTCTCCTGCCAATCCTGAGTACATTTATGCGATTGTGGAAGCAGCGAAAGGGGGCGGATTTTTCCGTTCGACCAATCGGGGGGCGAGCTGGGAAAAGCGGAGTGGACACAATACATCGGGTAATTATTACCAAGAGATTTTTTGCCATCCAACCAATCCCGATATTGTTTATTCGATGGATACGTGGATGCAGGTGACGAAAGACGGTGGCAAATCTTTTCAGCAAGTAAATGAAAAATACAAGCACGTTGACAACCACGTTTTGTACATCGACCCGAATCAACCAGATTATATGTTAGCGGGCTGCGACGGCGGTATTTATGAAACCTATGATGGTGCAACTACCTGGGATTTTAAAGACAATTTGCCCGTCACGCAGTTTTATAAAGTAGTGACGGATAACGCTGAACCGTTTTACAATATTTATGGAGGAACGCAGGATAATTTCAGCATGGGCGGCCCGTCGCGTACGCGAAATGGACAAGGCATCATCAACGCCGATTGGTTTGTGACGCAAGGCGGCGACGGCTTCGAGAGCGCGATTGACCCTGATAATCAGAACATTGTGTACGCTCAATATCAATATGGTGGTTTGACTCGCTACGATAAGTCAAGCGGCGAAACCACAGGCATTCAACCTAAACCCGCTGCGGGCGAAGACAGCTACCGCTGGAATTGGGATGCGCCCTTGATGACTTCCAAACACGTCAAAGGGCGGATTTATTACGCTGCCAACAAGCTGTTTCGTAGCGATGACCGAGGGAACAATTGGACAACGATTTCACCCGATTTGACGCAGCAGATTGATAGAAACACGCTCGAAGTGATGGGTCGCGTGCAAAGCATTGATGCAGTGGCGAAAAACCGTTCGACTTCTCCATATGGAACGATTGTCGCCTTTTCGGAAAGTCCGTTGAATCAAAATTTATTGTACGTCGGAACGGATGATGGCTTGATTCAAATTTCAGAAAATGGCGGCGAATCCTGGTCAAAAGTCAGCAGCTTTTCGGGTGTACCGAGTCGTACTTATGTGAATATGGTTTTGGCTTCGCAACATGATGAAAACGTGGTCTATGCCTGTTTTAATAATCATAAAAATGGCGACTTCAAGCCTTATATTTTGAAAAGTAGTGACAAAGGGCGCACTTGGTCAAATGTTACCAATAATTTGCCAGAACGGGGTTCTTCTTACGCGATTGCGGAAGACCATGTGGATAAAAATTTGTTGTTTGTTGGGACAGAATTTAGCTGTTTTTTCACCAATAATGGCGGCGGACATTGGAAGAAATTAAGCGCAGGTTTGCCAACGATAGCCGTGCGCGATATTGACATTCAAAAACGCGAAAATGACTTGGTTTTGGGAACATTTGGACGGGGTTTTTATGTGATGGATGATTATTCTCCTTTGCGGAAAACGAGCCAAGAGGAATTGGCGAAAGCCGCGACGATTTTCCCAATCAAAGATGGTTTGCAATACAATGAACGTCTGCCATTGGGGATTCGCGAAAATGGTTTTCAAGGCAATAATTACTGGTCGGCAGACAATCCGCCCGTCGGTGTGATCTTCACGTATCATGTCAAAGAGGGGCATACGACTTTGAAGGCGAAGCGGCAAAAAATGGAGAAAAAAGCCATCAAAGAAAACCGTGCTATCCGCTACCCAACTTACGAAGAATACGCGGCGGAACGCGAGGAAAAAAAGGCTTATCTGCAATTCACCATCCGCGACCAGGCAGGCAATGTGATTCGCAAACTCAAGACGGGTTTGTCGGATGGCAGCCTCAACCGTATGGTGTGGAATGGACGTTTGCCGTATCAGATGCCCGTGAGTTTGCAGCAGCCGTATGACAATATTTTTGGACCACCGCCCGCGACGGGTTATATGGCAGTGCCGGGCGATTATACGGTGAGTTTGAGTCGTAGTATTGATGGCAAAATGGAGGAATTGGTTGCGCCCGTGCCCTTCAAATTGAAAGCATTGGATGGCGTGACTTTGCCTGCACCTGACCGTGCGAAGTTGGCAGAATTTCAGCAAAAACTGGCGACCCTACAAGGCAATTTCTCCGCCGTCGGCACGAAGCTCGGCGATATGGACAACAAGCTGAAACACATCCAAAAAGCCATCTACGCCATCCCGACCCCGACCGCTAATTTGCAGGCAAAAGTGGATGCCATCCGCGACGAAATGGATGCCATCGAACGCGACCTCTACGGCGACCCTTACGCCAGCAAATTGGACAAACCTGCCCCCTATTCTATCACGAATCGCGTCTTTGCGGCGGGCTTCGAGATGTTTGGTTCGACCTCTGCCCCGACGGGGACTTTTGAGGAGGCGTATCGCTTGGCGAGTACGGGTTTGCAGCCGATTTTGGCGCGGATAGTGGCGTTAGAGAATGGGGAAGTGAAGGATTTGGAGATGGAGTTGGTGAAAGCGGGGGCGCCTTGGACGCCGGGGAGGGAGATTCGGTTGGAGGATTAGGAGATTGATGGATGCGGCATGTATTTACGCAAATTTGGAAATTTGATGTAGATACGTGTCGCATTATAATGCCAACTAAGAGTTGGATTTAGTAGATTATGAAATTTAAAATATGTAGTCA